>CALBMH010000057.1 GCA_937896365.1 uncultured Alphaproteobacteria bacterium | reverse complement strand
ACTCATTCTTCTACGCTCTTCCGTGGAATTGATAAAAGGATGGGACGTCAGGCTCTTGCTTATTTTTATATTTTTCGGTTAAGGTGGATCCATTGTTAAAACATCCCCTAAAGCACTCATGTTACTAATACAAATAGGGGCTCTAAGGATTAAGGAGAAAACGAATGGGAATGAGTATGGGGCATTTGGTCTTGCTTTTAGTCATCGTTCTTGTTGTTTTCGGTGCGGGAAAAATTCCTCAGATTATGGGCGATGTCGCAAAAGGATTGAAAGCTTTTAAAGAAGGGGTGAAAGAAGGAGAAAAAACTGTTTCTGAAGCATCATCCACAACCATTATCGATCATAAAGAACCATGATCGACTTTGCCTGGTCAGAATTCTTCCTCCTTGCTATTGTAGCGTTGATTTTTCTAGGCCCCAAAGAGCTCGTTGTTCTCTTTAAGACGCTCGGGCGCTGGTTTGCAAAAATAAAAGCTCTCCAAGCGGCTTTCTATGAACATGTTCATCAGGCATCCATTGAGATTGAGAATGAGAAAAAAAACAAACCTCGCTAAGGTTGAGTTGGACCAAGAAATTGAAGAGATGTGCGATGATAGCGATGGACCAGAGGACCAGCCTCAGCCCCTTTTAGTGCATTTGATTGAGCTGCGGTCACGTCTGATCTATTGTCTGGGTGCTTTCGTTATTGCTTTTTCTCTAAGCTACTATTTTTCGCAGCAGATTTTTGAGTTTCTTGTAGCACCTCTGACCAAGCTACTTCAAGGCCAAGATCGTAAGTTGATTTATACAGGGCTTACGGAAGCTTTTTTGACATATCTCAAAGTAGCGCTCTTTTCAGGATTTTTCGTTGTATTTCCGCTCTTGGCAACGCAGTTATGGGGATTTATCGCTCCGGGCTTGTATACGAAGGAAAAGAAAGTATTTTTACCATTTCTCCTTGCAACACCCTTGCTGTTTTTCACAGGAGCAGCTTTTGCCTATTATGTTGTGTTTCCCTCAGCTTATAGTTTCTTTCTCAGCTTCGAGTCTCCTGCAACTGACACAATGCTGGCGATACAGTTAGAAGCTAAAGTCAATGAATATTTGAGCTTTGTTATGCGTTTGATCCTTGGTTTTGGTATTTGCTTTGAGCTACCTGTCATTTTATCTCTTTTAGGTCGTACGGGCTTTGTCACCTCAAGGGGGCTTGCGGAGAAGTGGCGCTTAGCTGTTGTGGGTATTTTTACACTAGCTGCTGTTATCACACCTCCGGATCTTTTTAGTATGATAGCCCTTGCTTTGCCATTGATTCTTCTTTATGGGCTATCGATTCTTATGGTGAGGTTCCTTGAATCTCGGAAGATTTAGATAGTAAAATCTCATAAAGTACTATAGTTTTAATGTTTTTTTACTTTTCTTAGCGTACGGTGGGAGTAAGAAAAGTTTTTTGATCGAGGGCCGCTTTGACACTGTGTGCAACAACAAACCTGTTTGGATCAGGAATACCCCCCCCCCGCGGCTGCAAAACTAAAGGTCGTTGTATCCTACAAAAAGTCACTAGAAGGCTTATGTTCGGGACTTTAGCTTTCCTTTTGTGTTTAAGTCTACCGCTGCCTCTCCATGCAGAAGAAAGTGCTCTCAAAAACACGCCATACAGGATGAAATTTTCAAGACGATGATAGAAAGCCCACCACCTTTTTCATCACGGAAGGACTTATTAAACCTAAACCTTCAACAGTCGAGACTCTTGTGTGGGATGACATACAAAAACTGTCAGAACAGATAGAAGACCCCATAGAAAGCCTTGAGCAATGGAAAACACTCTTTTTTGAAAAGGCATCAGAGAGCTCTACTCTCAATTTACATAGTGTCATGACTCAGCTTCTCATCCATGGGGATGATCTACGCTTTTCTATCGATATGAATCCAGGAGAGGAACGCCTGAATAAAACTGTGGCAACAGCATGGTTTATTGGGATCATTTATGCCATGCCCTTTATTCTCTCCTTTTCTCCATCCATCCCAGAAGAAGCCGTCACAGGCCTCATTATCCCTGAGATTTTGGGAAAATTGGGGAATAATGCAAAAGCATTACTCTTTACACAAGCGTCACCAGACGTTCTCAACAATCTAAAAAATCATATGCGTTCCTCTATGCTGCATATTTTCCATGCGAATGTAGAAGCCCTGAAGAATGCAGATTTTAAATTCAATGAGGTAAACATAAAAAAAGCATTTTTTGAGAACGAGAAGCGATATTATACGAAGTTTAAGCACC
>CALBMH010000056.1 GCA_937896365.1 uncultured Alphaproteobacteria bacterium | reverse complement strand
CAAAAAACTTAATAAATCGTTAAAGTAAAGAAAAAAAGGGGCGGGGAATTGTATGATGGCATCACAGCATATATTTTGATGATACCGATGCCCAAGGAATCGTCTATCATGGAATTTACTTTGTATTGTCTAATTTTAGCCGATATTTAATCTCAACAGGCTGTCCATTAGCTAGGATATCACCCATGTTCCAAAAAATTTCCTGGCTGGGCTGTGTACCGCGCACTTCATAAGCAAGAGAACTTCTAACCATTGTCCACTCATAATCATTGAGGGGAAGAAGAACTTTTACTTGAAAGGGATTGTCAGTTCTATTCGTAATGACGAGTCTGTACCCTGACTCACTACTTCGGCTTGAATTTTTCTTATAGTCAGTTTGTTCCAATTGGCAAGCCACCCGGCTCTGTCCAAAGTCATTAACTATTTGAAGAAGAACGCTCCCACTCACGGGCGTTTCCTTAATAAGAGAATGACCAACAAATTCATTAAGCCCGTTAGCATGCACTTGATAAATCGTCATTTTCCCTTCAGGGAGAACAGCATTGAATCCCATCTTATCATCATTCGTAAATTGGACAACGCGTTGAACGTGGGGACGCTGGAGTTCGCTTTTCAAGTCTGTGAGGTATTCGCCCCCCACATAAATAATATTTTCCTGGTGAAGAGGAACCTTCATGGCATTGGCAAAGCTGACGTAGATCTTTTTCCCCTCAGGAAGACTAATGATACGGGGCAACAGATAATGGAAATTGCTCTTTGTGTGATCAATAACAGTTAAACCCTCTGGGGTAACCCTTGCTGGACTCCCGTCGAAATAGACTTGTGCACTATCAATCCTCGTGCCTGAGTGGTTGGTGATTTCAATCCAACCACTCAACGTAAGCGTTTTTTGATCCGACGAAAGAAGTCCACTGTAATAGACATCCCATTCAATGCCAGTAAAAAGATAACTCAGATTAAGAATCTTCACCTGATCATAGGCACTGAAAGCTTCGAGCACAAGACCTTGACTTTCCTCATCAATGTATTGGCCAAGTAGCTGTACGTGGGCATCTTCAGCATCAAGTGTAGCAATAAGCGTTGTCTGATTCATCGTTTTTGGGATTTTGTCATAAACGACATTTTGCTGACCAGATTTAAGGTCAGCCTTGAGTTTTTTTGTCGCAACGCCAGTTCCGTTGCGGTAGAGCGTTATGTTAATAAGGGGCTGCTGAGAGGAAGATTGAGACAGGGATGGAGATGGAGACTTCGTCCCTGACACTGCCGATACTGATGATGATGGCGGTTGTTGCGGCTCACCACGGACAGGACAGGAAGGAAAAAAACCCAAGAATACTAAGCAACTAAGCAGCTTCAGCATCTTTTTCATGTACATGGTCTTCATTCATAACACCATAGTCTTCCTCGGATAACTCCACATTGTTACCGGATTTCCCAACCAATTCAAGTGCTTGTATTTGGCGTGGCATATGGGCGAGCGGGTAAATATCGTCAATATCTTCCCCATGGGAGTCGTAGTCTTTAAATTTACGAGCAGATACGAGAACACGCCTTTCAAGTGTTCCCACCGTTTGGTTATACGCATCAACGACATGACCAATATTCTTCCCAAGGCGAATCATATGACCTGCTAAATCTGAAACACGTTTGTTGAGTTCTTGGCCAAGCTTACTAATCGCCTTCGCATTTTCTGTCAATGATTCTTGACGCCAGCCATAAGCTACCGCACGCAAAAGAGCAATCAGTGTCGTCGGCGTAGCAAGGATTACTTTATCTTTGAAACCTAATTCCAAAAGTTCTGGATCTTGTTCGAGGGCTGCACTAAAGAACATTTCACCCGGCAGAAAAAGCACAACAAAGTCTGGACTTTCTTCAAACTGATCAAAATAGGCGCGCTGGTTAAGGGCTTTTATATGGCTTCGGACATACTTAGCATGCTCTTGCAGCTTTTGAAGGCGCATCGTTTCATCTGTCATATCAAGAGCCTCTAGATAGGCCATAAGAGGAGCCTTAGCATCAACAACAATTTTGCTTTTACCTGGTAAATGAATAATCATATCAGGGCGGATACGGCCGCTTTCCGTATCCGATGAAGCCTGCTCAATAAAGTCACAATGAGCCGTCATTCCCGCCACTTCAACAACACGACGCAGCTGCATTTCACCCCACTTACCCCGCACCTGGGGCGTACGTAAAGCCTTCACAAGATTCGCTGTTTCTGAGCGCAGTTCTTTTTGGCTAGAAATAAGGTGATGCACTTGTGTTTTCAAACTTTCATAGGCACCAATGCGTTCTTTTTCAATCGCTTGAATCTTTATATCAACTTGCCCTAAAGCTTGTTGGATGGGGTGTACAAGTGTGTGAATGGCTTGTTCCTTCTTCTCCAAAGATGAGACCATTTCAATGCGCGATTTCTCGAGGGATGCACGAATGGTAGAATCGGCAAGTTCTAAAAATACTTTATTGCTCTGATTAAAAATTTCCGACGAGAGAGCTTTAAAATGTGCTTGGAGCTTATCCTCCGCATCTTTAAGAAGGCGAATTTTCTCTTGGGTTTGAAGTTGCTCTTGTTGAAGAGTAGCGCGCAGGTAACTATTTTCCGAAATAAGACCTTCAAGCTGTTGACGCTGTCTACCATAGTTTTCCTGGATATCTTTTAAAAAGCTTACTTCTGCTTGTTTATTTGCATTATCTCCCGTGAGCTCATTGATTGTAATAAGATAGTTCTCGATCTTTTGCTCGCGTTGTTGCAATTGGTGGGTCAGCGTGTCTTGGTGCTGTTCAGCCTCACGCAGAGCTTGTGTTAGATGGTTGATTTCGGTGCCAAAACGATTAATG
>CALBMH010000055.1 GCA_937896365.1 uncultured Alphaproteobacteria bacterium | reverse complement strand
TCACTTTGACAACTGTGGGCAGAGGAAGGGTTTTGTGGGCAGCACTCACACAATCTTGATCAAAGGTTTGACCATTGGCTTTGGTCTTACCGTGAAACCCAGGACCATACCACGATGCGATAGCAATCTCATCATAGTCGTAAAATAATTGGGGGGTATACCACACGCCTTTAATCATATGCGCTTTGCATGAGCGACATACCCCCTTAACAGGGTATTTGCCCGTGGCTACCTCACGATGTCCTGCACAGGATGTTAGAAATAAAAAAGCCAAGGAAAGGAAAAAGCGCATCAAAAAGTAATAAATAAAAAGATTAGCCCAAGATTAGTCAATCTGCTTCAAAAAGACAACGAAGGGTTGATGAATAAGTCATAAAAGAGAGAGGCAGGGGGGGCTTATGTTCTGCAGGAATCTTAACCATCAAAATCGGACTGTGTGTTGGGTGCTGCCCTTTGAAAAGAGTCGAGTGTAAGGCATTGTTTTTCAATAGAACAAAGGCGGGGATAGCGTGAGAGATCAAAATTGAACCTGCGAGCATTATACATCTGGGGAATAAGATACAGATCAATCCATGTGGGGTAATCATCAAGGGCATAAAGTGTTGAATAGGTGCACAATTCCTTTTCAAGAAGGTCAAATCCTTCCCTCAGCCAGTGAAAATACCATTGGTTCTTCTGGTCTTCTGAGACTTTTAGGTCGTCATAAAGATAATGAAGGGTGCGTAGATTATTCAAAGGATGAATCTCGCAAGCGATGAATTGTGCAAGTTCCTTCGCCTTCCATCTCAATGGCATGGACGTAGGAAGGAGGGGGGGCGTTGGGTGCTTTTGTTCAATATAATCCAAAATAACGAAAGACTGTGTAAGTATCAGATTGTCATCAACAAGGGTTGGCACAAGGCCTTGGGGATTGATCGTCTTATACTCATCTTTCCTGTGAAGGCTTCTTTTAAGATCGATGGTCATCGTCTCATAGGCAATCCCTTTGATATTGAGGGCAATACGAACACGATAGGAGGCTGATGAGCGGAAATACGAATAAAGCTTTAGCATTTTTTCTGTTCCCTATTCGCGATTTTTAAGCAATCGGTTCTTATCACGCTGCCAATCCCGTTCTTTAATTGTTTCACGCTTATCCACATTTTTCTTTCCCCTGCCCAGGGCGATACTGAGCTTTACTCTGCCCTTGTGATTGAAATACATGACTAAAGGGATAAGCGTTAGTCCTTTTTTACGGATGGCGCCCAAGAACTTATTAAGTTGTTTCTTTCGCAAAAGAAGTTTGCGTGGGCGTTTTGGTTCATGATTGAAATGCTTAGCCTGATTATATTCCAGGATATTCGCATTGAAAAGATAGAGTTCTCCAAGCATTTCGCCCGCATAAGCTTCTGCAATACTTCCTTTTCCTTGACGAAGAGACTTGAGCTCTGTTCCTGTGAGAACAATGCCTACTTCCAAAGTTTCCATGATCTCATAATCAAAGCGAGCCCGTCTGTTTTGCGCTGCGACCTTGTAATTATCGTGGTGATGTGTGTTGGCTTTACTCATGACTCAGGCAGCTTGCTGATCAGAAGAAATAAGGAAGTGATCTAACACCGTATTCACTTTGCGTACATGAGCACTGTCGAGTGGTATAAGAGGAAGACGCATCTCATTGGCACAAAAGCCAAGGCGGCTCACAGCGTATTTGATAGGAACAGGATTAATATCGCATTCAAGGGCGCTATCCATCTTTAAAAGATCATCTCTAGCCTTTGCAAAAGTAGCCATATCTTCACTTTTCCACGCACTATATAATTTTGCAGACAACCCAGGCAAAACATTCGCCGTTACTGAAATGCAGCCATCAGCACCAAGCGCAAGGGCTGGAGCAAAAGAAGAAGAATCTCCTGCAAGCACCGAAAAAGGTTTTGTTTGTGGAATTTTGCCTTGTTTCTTAAGCGCATAAACTCCTTTACGCATTAAGGCCAGTCGCGTGAGGTTAGGGTGGGAGTCTTTGATGCCGACGATATGAGATAATTGGGCTAGTTCCAACACAAGATCCACGGGAAGATCAATACCAACACGTCCTGGATTGTTATAAAGGAGAATGGGAATGTGAGTTAATTCTGTTATTTTTTTAAAGTGTTCTAACACACCCTCACGCCTTGGCTTGACATAGTAAGGGGGAACAACAAGGGCTGCCGCACATCCAAGTTTTTGTGCCTGTTCCAGTAAAACAAGACATTCATGGGTACTTCCTGAACTACATCCAGCAATAATCGGAAATTTTGATGAAGCTATCTGTAGGGCTGTTTGTAAAAGCTCTTGCCGTTCATGCATTGTCAGCATTGTTCCTTCCCCGGTGGACCCTGCGACAACAAGTCCGTGTGTTCCTTGGTTTATATGGAAGTGAAGAAGCTTAACAAAAGATGATAAGTCAACTTGCCCTTGCAAAAAGGGGGTGACAATTGCCACAATGGACCCAGAAAACATCGTTAAAACCCTACAATAAATGGCTTTATTGAAAATAAGCTTCTGCACTCGCTTTTCAAAGCATTATCTTCCTATAGCGCTATTTTACGACCCTTTTTCTTTGCTTCTTATCTTGTTTTGTTTTTTTTTCGCGTCTTCCGCAGAGTGTTGTGATATCGAAACCTCAGTGCCTGGCAATTGGAGTCTTCTCAAGACAAAAAAAGACTGCGATCTTGCCAAGAAAATTCTCCTGTGGAAATCCCTTGAGGATGATGATGCAAGCTTTGAAGAGATAACAGACTTTTATCACGATAATCCTGCATGGCCAAATCAAATCGCCCTTAAACGCAAAGCAGAGCAAGTGATTGATGACGATACACCCAAAGAAAAAATTCTTAAATGGTTTCATAAAAACCCTCCTGTTACTGCAAGTGGTGCAATTGCTTTTGCAAAAATTGCCCACTCTTCGAAGGATACCAAAATTATCGAGGAGATTTTTCCAAAAATTGGTTTTTCGAAAAAAGAGCTCGAGAGTTTTATTAAAGCTGCCCATGGTCTTCTCAAAAATAAAGACTATATCAATCGCTTTGATCACATGATGAAAAGTGAGCAGGTGGAAGACGCAGAGATGATCCTTCCGTATCTGCCTAAAGGATATCTGAGTGTTGCGAAAGATCGTTTAGCTCTTGCAAAGGGTCATTTTCAAAAAAGAAAGAACGTTAATCTCCCTGGTTATTTATGGCAATACGCCATATCTCTTTTGAAGGCTGAGAAAAATGATGAGCTTTTCAAAATGCTAAAAGAAAAAAAAGTTTTAGCCGTGGAAACATTAGACCCTGAACTGTGGTGGACGTCAATTCGGCGTGTATTAGTGCGCCGCTTGCTTGAAAAGAAGCGTTTTAAGGAGGCTTATGAAGTTTCATCCAATTCAAAAATGTCAAAGGGAATAGAATTTGCTGAGGCCAAGTGGTTAGAGGGATGGATCAATCTACGTTTTTTAAAAAGACCCAAGGAAGCTCTGAGTTCTTTTCAGCTGCTTTATGACCGTGCGGAAACAGCGTTAAATCTGAGTAAAGCGGCTTATTGGGCTGCTCGTGCTTCGGAGGTTCAGAAAAATGAAAAGCACAAACGCGAATGGCTTGAAAAGGCATCAAAGCACCGCGCAAGCTTTTATGGGCAGCTTGCTAATGATATGCTCCAAAAGCCATTTCCTCCAGAAGACTTAGTTGTCTCCAAAGCAGAAAATAAAGCGTTTGAGGAGATGGAGATTGTGCGTGTTATCCGTTTACTTCACAAGGTTTGTAATATAGAACTCAGTGAACTTTTCTTTTGGAAACTCGCTATCAGCGTTTCTAAACCGGATGAACACGAACTCCTGATCAAACTTGCTTCAGAAGTCGCAGGTCCCTACGCAGCCGTACAGGTCACAAAGATCGGTGCAAAGCACGTCATGCCTATCATTAATGAATCCTATCCTCAAGTTGAGAAAGCTCATATGCCCTCATTATCATCGGCATACAATGTGAATATACACGCATTGATCCATGCGATTATCCGCCAGGAAAGCCTCTTTAAACTCCAAGCGACAAGTCATAGAGGGGCGAAGGGGCTCATGCAGATTTTGGATGGTACAGCCAAACTTATTGCAAAACAGTCTGGCATACAGTACAGCAATGTTTACGATCCTAAAAGCAATATTGCCTTGGGTGAAGCTCATATTAAAGGGCTATTAAAACGCTACGAAGGCTCCTTAATCCTCACACTTGCTGCCTACAATGCAGGACCCAGCCCTGTAGATCGCTGGGTCAAGCAGTTTGGCTATCCTGGTGAGCCTGATGGCTTTGAAGCCGTTGAATGGATCGCTATGATCCCTTACCGTGAGACACGCCACTATGTAGAACGGGTGCTAGAAAATTACTGGCGCTATTCTGTTTCCTTTGATGGTATTCCTATCAAAGCTTGGCATAAAAGCTTATTCTAGTTGATCCAGAGGAGAAAAGTTTGAATTTTATTTGAAAAAATTGACTTTCTCCCGCGTTTCCTTTAGAAGTAATCATCGTGCCCAGATGGCGGAATTGGTAGACGCGCTAGTTTCAGGTATTAGTGGGGAAACCCGTGGAAGTTCGAGTCTTCTTCTGGGCACCATCTCATAGAGCATAAACTTTCAGTAGGGTAGGATTAGTGATATGCAGATCTTTTTGCACCAAGGCGATTTGCCAGATGATCACCCTTTTAAACAGATTCAATCTGTGGCGGTTGATACAGAAGCTATGGGGTTGGAGGTGCATCGGGATCGTTTGTGCCTGGTGCAGCTATCGGCAGGGGATGGATGCTGTCATTTAGTTCAGATCCAGAAAGGACAAAGAGAGACTAAAAATCTCTCCATACTTTTAGCCAATCCCGATGTGACGAAGATCTTCCATTTTGGTCGTTTTGATATTGCCACCCTTTATAAACATTTGAGCGTTCTGACAGCGCCTGTCTTCTGCACGAAAGTTGCTTCTAAGCTCACGCGCACCTTCACAGAGAGGCATGGATTGAAAGACCTTTGCAAGGAAATCGTAAAGATTGAGATATCGAAGCAAGAGCAGACATCGGATTGGGGAGCAGAAATTCTTACGGAAGAACAAAAAGAATATGCCGCTACGGATGTGTTGTATCTCCATAAAATCAGAGACTATTTCCAAGAGCTTCTTATCCGTGAAGACCGTTTGGCTATAGCAAAGGCTGCTTTTCACTATTTGCCTTACCGTGCACAGCTTGATGTCATGGCAGGAGCCAGTTACGATATTCTCGGTTATTAAATCCAATGGTCGCGAGTACAAGTGTGCTTAAAACGAATGAACCTGAGAATGAATCCAATACATTCATCAGTGATGCCAGAGATGTGCTTTTGAGTGAGGCGCGATCGTTAGACTCTGTAGCAGCTTCATTGAATGATGATTTTAGCCGGGCCGTTGAGGTTATCCGTTCTCTTAAAGGTCGGCTAATCGTTTCCGGTATTGGTAAGAGTGGTCATATCGCACGGAAAATTGCAGCAACAATGGCATCCACAGGGCAGCCCTCATTTTTTGTTCATGCAGCGGAAGCAAACCACGGTGATTTGGGTATGATCACTAAAGATGACGGTCTCCTTGTTCTCTCCTCATCAGGTGATACTCAGGAACTCAAACCACTTATAGCCTACGCACGGCGGTTTGCTATTCCTGTCATTGGGATGACAAAGAAAAGTGATAGTGCTCTTGGAAGATATTCAACCGTGGCACTGGTTTTTCCAGAAGTTCCTGAGGCATGTCCCATGGGTCTGGCGCCGACAACCTCCACAACGATGATGCTTGGTCTTGGAGATGCACTTGCCGTGTGTCTTTTAAAAGCAAGACAATTTTCCCACCGTGATTATGGTTTGTTCCACCCTGGAGGAAGTCTTGGTGAGCAATTGACGACAGTAGGGGATAAAATGCACCAGGGTCGCGATATGCCTCTGTCCACTGCAACAATGACAATGGATGTTGTCCTCAGTATCATGACAGATAAGGGATTTGGGTGTATTGGAATTGTCGATAATGAAAAGAGTCTCCTTGGCATCATTACCGATGGAGATCTACGTCGTTCCCTTGTACAAGGAGAGTCTCTCATGGCTTTATCTGCAAAGGATATTATGAAATGTGATCCGATGACGGTGACGCCAGATGTGCTCATGGCTGATGCTTTGCGCCTTCTCCAAGAACGATCGATTACATCCCTTTTTATCGTTGACGAAAATAAAAAACCCATTGGGCTTATTCACATCCATGATTTTCTCAAGAGTGGTGTTATCTAAGCAAGGTGTTGTCTGAAAAGAAATGTTTCGTTGGTATCGTAGTCTCAAATACAGTCTTTTAGGCTTCGCATTGTGTGTAGTTACGGGAATTGTTTATATCGTCCAAGAAAGTGAGAATGAGTATACAGCGTCAGCAATACCTCCTCTCGTATCCCAACAAAATACACAAAACGAGGCGCTAAAACCTCGTTTCCAGGCAACCAATGAGAAGGGGCAACCCTACACCATCCAGGCAGACACAGCCGTGATGAGAGAAAGTGATGGCATCATTGTGCTTTCTCTTCCGTTCTATATGATCCATCTAAAAAATGATAATCAAGTTAAAATCACAGCACTGAAGGGATTCCTCAATCAAGAAAAGAAAAAACTTATATTAGATGGCAACGTTGTGGTGACTTATGGAAAGGATATGACAGTCAACATGCCGAGTGCTCACATTGATCTAAGTGAGGGCGATGTCTTTGGAGACAAATCTATTCAAATAATGGGAGAAAGAGTCCGTATTGAAGCAGGCTCCTTTGAAATCTGCCACAGGGGTGATACGATTGTTCTCACGGATAAACCCGTCTTGATGTTTAGAGTGAAAGGTAAATGATGTGCGTGCCGTTTTAGCTTTCGCATTTTTAATGAGTAGCGCTGCTGTCGCTTCTCAAATGGTTATCACAGCCGAAAAAGTGACGTGTGAAAAGAATAAGAACACCTGTGTGGCTGAAAATAATGTGAAAGTTGTTCAAGAAAGCAAAGATCAACAAGAGCAGACGCTCACGGCAGACCATCTCACAGTGGTTTTTTATGAAAAGTCCGAGGAAGGGAAAAACGTCTCAAAAGACTTAAATGATTTTTCAAACCCCTTAGGAAGTAGCGAGATTAAAGAGGTGCATGCCAAAGGCAATGTCGTTGTCATACGAGGTAATGTTATTATTCGCGCTGACAGGGCTGCGTATGCAAGAGCTACCGACATGGTCACATTTCACGACAGGGTACATATCAAAGATGGGCAAAAGGCGTATATTAAAAGTTCTTTCGCATTGATGAACCAAAAAACAGGAACGTATGAAGTCAATAACAAAGGCGCTGAGCTGTCCCGAAAAGTGCAAATAATTGTAAACGAGCCCTAATTTATGAAATCTTTGACTTCTCTTCCCCCAGAAACGGGGCTTGTGGCAAAAAACGTGAGCAAAAGCTATGGGAAGCGCCCCATTCTCCTTGGTGTCGATATGAATGTGCAGTGCGGGGAAGTTGTGGGATTGCTTGGTCCGAATGGTGCGGGGAAAACCACTTGTTTTAGTATTATGAGTGGCCTTATAGCGCCTAACGGTGGAAAGATTTTTCTGGGTGGTATGGATATCACACAAATGCCTATGTACAAGAGGGCACGCCTAGGTATTGGTTACCTTCCTCAAGAAGCATCGATTTTTAGAGGCATGAATGTGGAGGATAATATTCGTGCCATTCTAGAGATTGTCGAACCGCATAAGAAGGATGAGCGAGAAGACCGTCTTAGCTTGCTTCTTGATGAATTTCAAATTACGCACTTGCGTTATGCACCAGCACTTGCATTATCTGGGGGAGAGCGCCGCCGTGTGGAAATTGCACGCTCCCTTGCAGCTCATCCGCGCTTTCTTCTTCTCGATGAACCCTTAGCAGGTATCGATCCCATTGCCATGCAAGAACTCCGTGAGATGATTTTTCATTTGAAAGAGAAAAATATTGGAGTACTGATTACCGATCATAATGTCCGTGAAACCCTTGAAATTGTTGACAGAGCATATATTTTGCATGGCGGTGAAGTACTCTGCCATGGGGATAAGAAAAAAATTATTTCTGATAAAAATGTGCGTCGCGTTTACCTTGGAGAAAGGTTTGTAATGTAATACTGTCTGCATGACAGTACAGACCCTTGAACTTAAAAACAGTCTTCAGCTTCGCTTGACACAGAAAATGCAGCAGGCGATTGGGCTGTTGCAGATGTCTAACCAAGAGCTCTCGGAGTTTTTGGTGAGCTATGTCGAATCAAATCCTCTCCTCGAAACCCAAGAAGATCAGGTGGATGGAGAGAATGAACAATCCCAAAACGAAGACTATAGCGATGCTTTTTCTGAGAGTTTTTCCGATGATTTTAACTATGAGGATTACGAAAATGTGTGGCAAAACGATCTTCTCCCTCTGAATACTCCCAACGTCGCCACAAACGCGAGTGCTTATAGTCCGCTCAGTACTATCGCCCAGGAAAAGAGCTTTAAACATTCTATTCACTCCCAAATTCGCCTTATCTTGGGTTCTTCTGAAGAAAAAGAGATTGCGTACGTTTTGACTGACTTATTATCAGAGGATGGTTATTTATTACCTTCTTGGAAAGAGGAAGTGATCTCTTTAGGATTTGAGATGACCTGTGTGGAAACGGTTCTTGGTAAGCTTCAGACCCTTGAGCCCACAGGTCTTTTTGCACGGTCTCTGGAGGAGTGTTTGCTGCTGCAGCTCAAAGAGAAGGGGTGCTTTCTTCCTCCTTTAAAAAATTTTATTCATACTCTTCAGCAACACAATGGTTCTCCTAATGATTTAGCGCGTAAGCTTAATATTTCGGAAGAGACCTGCCGTGGCTATCTTGACCTTCTCAAAACGCTTAACCCGAAACCAGGTCTTAGTTTATCGTCATCAGTCGTTCACCAGGTCATTCCGGATGTGTTAATGCGACGAAGAAATCCTTATGAGTGGAGCATTGAATTGAATACGGCTAATTTGCCGAAAGTCTACCTCAATAGTGCATACTCTATTGAGCTCCAATCATGCATGAAAACGGGGTCTGACAGAGCTTTCTTGCAAGAAAAACTGACAGAAGCAAAGTGGCTTCTTAAAAGCTTACATCAACGTGCTGTGAATATTCTCAAAGTCACTGACGCAATTGTGCGTAAACAGGCAGAATTTTTCAAATCAACATCAGGCCGCATTAAACCATTGACATTGAAAGAGGTAGCCGTTGAAACAAACCTGAGTGAAAGTACAGTCAGCCGCGTGACAACGGACAAGTATATTGAGACTCCCCGTGGTTTATTCGAACTCAAACACTTTTTTAGTACAAATGTGAATGCTGAGGAGAATAATAATCTTCATAGTGCAAAGAGTATTCAATCTGCTATACGTAAAGTCATCCAAGGCGAAGACCCCCTTTACCCCCTTTCGGATAATGATATCGTCGAACATCTTAAATTATTGGGGATATGTATTGCCCGACGAACAGTTGCAAAATATCGTGATATCTTAAAAATAGAGAATGCAAGTGAACGCTCGCGGTATTATAAATGGAGTCAGAAAGATGGTAAAGTTTTAGCCATCCGTTTATACAAATGAAGAGTGAATGAGGAGCCAGATATGTCGATTAATATTACAGGCAAGCATATTGAAGTGGGGGATTCTCTCTCAAGGCACATTGAGGAAGTGGTATCAACCGTCAGCCATAAGTACTTTGGTGAGCTTATTGATGCTCATATTGTGATAACGAAAGAAGCACACTACTTCTTGGTTGATTTTGCTGTTCATATCAGCAAACATTTTGTTGTGAGAACGCATGGTGAAGATTCTGATGCTTATAAGGCATGTGATCAAGCAGCGGAACGCATGGAAAACCGTATCAGGCGCTATAAATCCCGCTTGCGCAATAAAAAACGCCACAATCATCAAGATGAAATGGTGACCATGGCCCAACAATACATTGTGAACGCAGAGGAAGAGGACAAGGGAGAAGATACACCCCTTGTCATTGCGGAGATGACAAGTAATATCCCAATGCTTACTGTGGGGGAGGCTGTCATGCGCATGGATCTCTCTGATCATTCTGTGATGATGTTTAAAAACCACAAGCATGGCAGACTTAATGTTGTTTACAAGCGCAATGATGGACATATTGGGTGGATAGACCCTTCTGTGGAATAGATCATTTGGGTATTATATCGGAGAATAAGATGATGTCTGAAATGAGTCGAGTCTATGATTTAGGGCTCCCTTGGGCTTTAAAGCAAAACCAGAAGATTGTTGCTACTCCCGAAGAATGCCAGGCGATCACAAGACGTTTCAACATTTTAAGGGTGAATGAGGTTACTGCTGAGATCACAATTTCTCCTGAATACGAAGACCAATGCTTTAAAGTGACGGGGGAGCTTTGTGCGAAGGTTTCTCAGGCATGTGTTCTGAGTTTTGAGCCTGTTGAAGAAATTATCCAAACCCCAGTCAATATAAAGATTCGTTTATCACCGCAGGAAGAGGATAGAGAAGATCATCTTTCGGAGGATATTGAATATGCTTTGGAGACGAAGGTGGACATCGGTGAGCTTCTTTTGCAGTATCTTTCTTTATCGCTTAATCCCTACCCTCGAAAAGAAGGAGCTTCTATTAAATCAAGTGGTTTCCATAAAACCCAAGAAGAAAATCCCTTTGCAATCCTTTCTTCCTTAAAAAGAACAGAAGATATAACACAATACAGGAAAGAATGAAGAAAGAAAAAGGTTCTTCAACCCTTCAAGGGGGACTGAATATCCCTCTCTTGCCGCTTTCAGCATGTTAATACAAAAATAGCCTTGCTTTTTCCTTCTTTTTTAGATAGCCTTGGGCCATCGAATGATTTGCGCCCGTAGCTCAATTGGATAGAGCGTCAGACTACGGATCTGAAGGTTAGGAGTTCGACTCTTCTCGGGCGCGCCACTCTTCCATGACAGCCGATTCACCCCTAGATTTCTCTTTTTCTACTCTTCTTCGACAACCTCACGTTAGAGAGCTCTTTTCTATTCTAAACACACATGGCATTGATGCGCGCATTGTGGGCGGGGCTGTCCGCGATGCTCTCTTGGGGATACCGATTCATGATATTGATATGGCTGTTGCTACCGATCCCTTGCGTGTTTCAGCTATTTTGAAAGCCTATGCCCCTGTTATTCCCACAGGTCTTGCCCATGGGACCGTTACCGTTATTTTTCCAGGGAATACTTTTCAGCTGACGAGCTTGAGACGCGATACAGCAACTTTTGGTCGCCATGCGGATGTACAATTTGATATGTCGTTTGAAGAAGATGCAAAACGGCGAGATTTTACTATTAATGCTCTCTATCTTGACCAAGAGGGTCATCTTTTTGATTACTTTTCTGGTCAAGAAGACTTAAAAAAAGGTCTTATTCGCTTTATTGGGGACCCAATGGCACGTATTCAAGAGGATTATTTGCGTATTCTTCGCTATTTTCGTATGCAGACTGTGTACGGAAGTGGTTTATGGCATGAGGAAAGTCTAAAAGCGTGCTCTTTACTTGCAAAAGGAGTGGATATTCTTTCAAGGGAACGTATACGTTACGAATTTTTTAAGATAGTGACCCACTTACGGGCTCCTTTTGTGATAGCGACAATGGATAAGAAAGGGATTCTAAAGCATGTGAGTGGGCAAGCAGACGTTACAACCTTCCAAAAATATAGTGAGGCTGAAAAGCGCTACGCTCTTACGTCTTCCGTTGTCCACCGCCTCTACACTCTTTACCACGAAAAAACACTATCAGCGATGACCAAAGAATTCGTCCTGACAAAAAATGAGCAAAAGCTATGGTCTTTGATTATGCGATGTGGGAAAGAAAATCCTTCTGAGACTGAGCTTTTGTATTTTTATGGTAAGGATTTTGCGCAGAAATTTTTTATTCTCAAGGAGACCCTCCTGGAAGAAACCATTGCTGATAGAATGACCAAACTTAATGCTCTTGAGCTGAGGGAATTCCCTTTGGAAGCCTCTGATTTTCAAGCCATCGGCCTCTCTGGGAAAGCTTTAGGACATGCTCTCTCGAAAGCTAAGAAATACTGGTGTGAGAAGGATTTCCATCCTACACGAAACGATCTTTTGCGAAAAATCAAAAGCGATAAGACATAAGGCGAAGAGAAGAGGCGCAGAATACTAAGATTCTAAACGATTCGAAAAGCATTAAGAAGAGAGAATAGTTGGGCTGCCTGGGGCACATACGACGTCGTCAATCGATGTACGATTTCTGTCAATGACAGGTTTTCCATCCACCTGACTCTCACTCAAAAAGGTGAGAGTCTCGATGAGATTTTCCCGATTTAACGCCTCTGGATGAGTTTCAAACAGCTCTACGAGACGTAGCCAAATTTTATAGTTCAGTGATGTATCAAGCTCTGGATAAGCGTCACAGAGTTCCTGCCATGCTTTCCCCGGATCATGCTTTATAGCCGCAATGGATTCTTTGATGGCTAAAAGAAAGGAACGAATGTAGGGCTTTCCTTCATCATCCTTATGAATGAAAAAAATAAACTGCTCAAAAGAAGGAATCCCAAACGCTTCATAACGATACACACGAATAGGTTTTTCAAACTGTTCAGCCATTTTTGTATCGTAAGGATCAGTGGCTGTAAAGAGGGCATCAATTTGTTTACTGAGGAACGCTTGCATGAGCCCCTGCTGAAAAGCAACAAGGGTGATATCATCGCGTTTTAACCCTTGCTTTTCGAGAATTTTATCAAGCACAAGGAGAGAAAAAGTCACGTTGCTCGTGGAAAAGCCGATGGTCTTTCCTTTGAGTTCCGTTAGGTTTGTCATGTGTTCTGGGACGATAAGAACCTCAAGAGGACTCCCTACAAGGGTCCCTACTTTCTTGAGGGGGAGCCCTGTGTTCACCCTTACAATATGATTTGTACTTTTTGTTATGCCGATATGAGCCCGTTTCATGGCGACGTATCGACTACTTTCTTCACCACCACTTGCGGGAGTTATCGTGATATCAAGGCCGTGTTTTTTGAAGGTTCCTTGATGCATTGCATAGAGAATCGGTCCTTGGCAGGGATCAAGGTGCCAGCCAAGAGAGACGATAATTTTCTCAACGCCCCCCGTTTTCTGAGGTTCTTCACTGCCATTACAGAAGGGAAGCACCATAAAAGAGGAGAGAGAAAAAAAGAGAAAAAGAATAATTTTTCTAAACATCATAGACACCTTGAATATAGATTTGATAAATATCAAATATAATTTAAATGAAGTTTATTACTAAAGAAACGATCAATTGACTTGGCAAGATGGTAAAAGAGAATGCTCAAGCCGATCAAAAGAAAAAGGCAGGCGAACATCATGGGTAAGTCAATCCTGCCGTAGCATAGCATCATGACATAGCCAAGCCCTGAAGATGAACCTATCCAATCACAGGCAATCACACTGATAGGAGCGTGCATAAGTGCTAGACGAAATCCTGTGAAGAACCGAGGCATTGCGTAGGGAAGGCGAATATAAAAGAGAGTTCGAAACCATGACGTTGGACCAATGATCGTAAGAAAATCACTATAGCTCTGAGGGTAAGCTTTGAGCCCATCCATGAGGCCTATGGCCATGGGAAAATAACTGCTCATACCAATCAGAAAAGCCTTAGGCCCTATACCATGACCAAACCATATGAGTAAGAGAGGAGCTAGGACAAAGATCGGTAAATTCTTAAAAACAATAAGGTAAGGCATAAAGATGTCTTGAAGTCCGCGTTTATGATCCAAAATCAAGGCTGTCAAAAATGCCCAAAAAAGGCCAAGGAGAACACCGAGAACGATTTCAGTCACACTGATTGCAAAGTGCTTCAAAAGATAGGCTTTGTGCTCAAAAAGCGTTAAAGTAATAATGGCTGGAGAGGGGAAAATATACTCTGGGATCGCATATAGGCTGCTAATCGTCTGCCATAGCGATGTCATACAAACAAAAAAAAGCACATTAAGAATAAGTTTATGGAACATCGTACGTGTCCTTCTTCTCCCTTGACGCTGCCTTCATTACCCTCCCAAGGGGTTGAAGAAAAGCAGGGCGTCCCTCGATGGTATAGATATGATCAGCAAAAGTTTCTGCTTCATCCCTACTGTGCGTGATGAAAAGGAGCGTCTTCTCATGTAAAAATGTTTTGATTTCTTTAAGAATATCCCCCTTAGTTACAGGGTCAAGATTGGCAAAGGGCTCATCGAGAAAAAGAATCGGTCTCTCCATATAAAGAGCGCGTGCAAGTAAAACCCGCTTCCTCATCCCTGTTGAGAGCTGATGAGGAAAAAGCCTATGACTATGCCTCAGGTTCACAAGGTCAAGCATCGTTGCTACTTTTCGAGTATTCATTTTCTTTTTTTGTAGGACATCCGAAAGAGCAATATTTTTGTCAAGAGTAAGCCAAGGAAGCAAGTGATCTTCGGGGCCCACGAAAGCGATGTGATGACTATGGGGGGACGGTGTCTGTGTCAAGAGGCCTGCCATGTAGCGCATGAGCGTTGTCTTTCCCACACCACTAGGCCCCATCAATGCTGTTCGTTTCTGTTTTCTTAGGGAAAAAGTATGGGCAGCAACCTCAAACTGTTGGGAGGAATGAGGATAAAAAACACGTTTGGGAATGTAAAAAGTATAACAGCTGTTATCCATAGCCACTTTCCTACGCTGGTATCATCCAGATCAGGTTCAAAGGGTTGAACGGTGGAATACCGTCCTCTCAGCTGATCACTCAGCACCCCCAGTGTTCTATCCATGTATAACAATTTTCAATTCTAAAGCAAGAACTTATTGGTCTTCAAGGCGTTCACCTGTATCATCCATGTGTTCATCCGAACCCATATGTTCACTCCTGTCCATGGAGTCATCAGGATGGTCGTCACTAAATCCCTGAGATTCTGTTGAGTGGTCATTCATTATTTCCTCCTCCATCGCAGAAGAAACGAGGAAGGAAGAAATCAACAAAGCTGTTGCTGTGGCTACTATTTTCATAAGTGTAATCCTTTTAGTGGGAGAGTCTATTCATCCATTAGTGCCAGTGTATGCGATAAAAATTAATTTTTAATTAACAAGACTAATAGATTTTCTTTAGGACAGATCGGATCTTATTCAGGGATTTTCCGGTGTTATGAAATCCTTGCTGTTTTGATCTGAGGCCGTCTAAAATGGCGATGGAGCTTTAGGGAGTACATCACAGATGCAGCAGCCTTATCTTATTGTATTGGGGAACGAAAAGGGCGGTACAGGTAAGTCGACTGTTTCCATGCACCTTATTACAAGTCTGCTACGGCAAGGATATACTGTGGGATCTATTGATGTTGACGCACGCCAGGGAACGCTCACGCGCTATGTGGAGAATCGAGCCCAGCGCAAAGCAGTAAAGCAACAAGATTTACCCATGCCAATACATAAACCCCTTTTTAAAAGTGATCATGCAGACCGCGATCATGCAGAAGCTGATGAACGAAAACGCTTCGAGCGAACTCTCGTCGATTTGGGGGGAGCAGACTATATCGTTATCGATACACCTGGAAGTGATAGCTATCTTTCACGCTTTGCTCATTCCTATGCGGATACCCTGATTACACCTCTGAATGATAGCTTTATTGATCTTGATATGCTTGTTCGTGTGAATGCAGACTCTTTCGATATTCTCAAACCGAGCACATACGCGGAAATGGTGTGGGATCAAAAAAAGCAAAAGGCCATCCGTAATGGCGGATCCATCGATTGGATTGTGCTTCGTAATCGTCTGAGTAGCTTGAATTCTCGAAACAAAGAGGAAATGGAGCGGGTTCTTGGTTCGCTTTCGAAGCGCATTGGTTTTAGATCACTTCCAGGCTTTGGTGAGCGCGTCATTTTCCGTGAACTTTTTCTTAGCGGGTTGACGCTTCTTGATATGCGCGAAAATAATATGACAATGAATCTGTCTCATATTGCGGCCAAGCAAGAGTTAGCATCCCTTATGGATATGATTCATTTACCCAAGGGACAGAAGAAAGTAGCAGTATCCTCATTTTGATTTTCCCACTCCCCCAATCTCTTATACATTCGATACAAATGGAACTGTTCTATTATTATGAGAAATTCCCTAAAGAAGCGCCTCCTGAGCAGCGATGAAAAAAACAGTGACACTGATTGATGGCTCTGGCTTTATTTTTAGGGCCTACCATGCTCTTCCTCCCCTAACACGTTTCGACGGCACGCCCGTTGGTGCTGTCTTCGGCTTTTGCACCATGCTTTTGAAATTTCTCTCCGACCCAGAGCTTTCTAAGTGTGTTGTCGTTATTTTTGACGCGGGCCGAGAGACCTTTCGCCAGGATATTTATCCTGATTATAAAGCCAGTCGCCCACCCATTCCTGAGGACTTGACTCCCCAGTTTCCTCTTTTTCGTGAAGCGTGCAAGGCTTTTAACCTCCCCGTCATAGAAAAACCAGGGTTTGAGGCGGACGATGTCATCGCCACATATGCACAGCAAGCCAAAGAGAAAGGCTGTGACGTTGTCATTATCTCTGCCGATAAGGATCTCATGCAACTTGTTGATGACCATGTGACCATGATTGATCCTTTAAAGGGGAAAAGGATTGGGTTCACAGAGGTTCAAGAAAAATTTGGCGTGGCGCCGGATAAAGTGATTGAGGTGCAGGCTCTCATGGGGGATAGCAGCGACAACGTACCGGGAGTGCGTGGGATTGGACCCAAGACAGCAGCAGAGCTGATTACAGAATTTGGCTCTTTGGAAGAGCTCTATGCCAATATGGATAAAATCAGGCAGCCCAAACGCCGTCAAACGCTTGAAGATAACATGGATAAGGCCTTTATCTCAAAAAAACTTGTGACCCTCTGTAAGGAGGTGCCACTGGAGCAAGACATCGACACTTTTGACGATCATCACTTCGTACCTGACATCCTTATGACGTTCTTCAAGGAACAAAATTTTACAGCCTTAGTCCATCGTATGGCTGCGCTCCAAAAGCCCAACCTTCCCAAAGCTATCTACCCTACCTTAACGACGATTGAGCAGCTGCGTGAGTGGCTAGAGGATGTTACGACATATCTTGCTATTGACTGTGAAACAACGTCCCTCAATGTAAGGAAGGCTGCACTTGTGGGCATTGCTCTTGCTAAAAATGAGGGCCAGGCTTGTTATATTCCCACAGGGCACACGGGGCTCCTCAATGCTGGAATGCAACTCACCTTGGATGAAGTTCGGACGGTTCTCAAGCCTTTTTTGGATCATCCGGGTATTTTGAAGATTGGGCATAATTTGAAGTACGATCTGTCGATTCTCGAAAAGTACGATCTTGCTTTTCATATCTATGACGACACCCTTGTAATATCTTATGCTCTTGATGGTGGAAAGCACCGCCATAACTTAGACACTCTCGTGCAGCATTATTTTGATCATACAATGATTACTTATAGTGGGGTCACAGGCACAGGGAGGAAGCAGCTGAACTTTTCAGATGTTCCTCTTGACCAGGCAACTGCCTATGCGGCTGAGGATGCTGATTATACATGGCGTTTGTATAAACGTCTCCGGCCACGCGTATGGAATGAGAAAATATCCGAACTTTATTTTTGTCTTGAGCGCCCTTTTATTGAAGTCCTCCGACGAATGGAGAACAAAGGAATCGCCGTTGATCCAAGAGTTCTTAGAATATTAGGAGCGGACTTTCAAAAACGTTCGGAAACTCTCGAACAGGAAATTTATCTTCTTGCAGGCCACACGTTTAATATTGGTTCACCCAAACAATTGTCCGACGTTTTGTTTAAGGAGCTGAATCTCCCACAACCAAAGAAAACCAAAACAGGAGCCTTTACCACAGATGCAGACGTGTTGGAAGATCTTGCACGTCAAGGCATTCCTATTGCTCAGAAAATCATAGATTGGCGCCATTTAATGAAGCTCCAATCAACATATGTTGAAGGGCTTATGAATGCGATTGATCCTCAGACAAAACGTGTGCATACATCCTATAATTTAGCAGGAACAGCAACAGGCCGCTTGTCATCCTCTGATCCGAACTTGCAGAATATTCCCATTCGTACGGAAGATGGCCGCAAGATCCGCTCGGCTTTTGTCGCAGAATTTGGTTTCAAGTTGATGAGCTTTGACTATTCACAAATTGAATTGCGGCTGCTGGCGCACATAGCGGACATTTCTTCTCTCAAACAAGCCTTCTGTGAGGGGCAAGACATCCATCGCCTGACAGCCAGTCAGATTTTTTGCGTACCGATGAACCAAGTGACTGACAATCAAAGACGCTCAGCCAAAGCAATTAATTTCGGCATCATTTATGGTATCAGCGCCTATGGTTTGAGTCAGCAGCTCAAAATCTCCCAAACGGAGGCGCAAGAGTCTATTCATCACTATTTTAAACAATATCCTGGAATCCAAGCGTACATGGAACGGATGAAAGAATTTGCACGGGAGCACGGTTACGTAACAACGCTTATGGGGCGCAAGTGCTACACACCCGGTATTTTGGATAAAAGTCATGTCACACGGGGTTTTGCAGAACGTCAGGCTATTAATTCACCTCTCCAAGGAAGTAATGCCGATATTATGAAGCGCGCAATGATCACTATCGATAAAGCGCTGTCAGCTTCCCATGATGATGTTCGCATGCTCCTTCAAGTTCATGATGAGCTTGTTTTCGAGGTACGCAATGATCGTGTGAATGCAGCCTTCCAAGAGATAAAAAAGCATATGGAGGCCGTTGTGCAACTGTCAGTGCCCTTTGTGGTTGATGTAGGCGTTGGAGATAATTGGGAAGAGACCTAATAAGATAAGGAGAGGGGAACTGGCAAGGAAAGTATGCGTATCAGTGGGAGGGTTGATAGTACTCTTTGTACCAATCGACGAAAAGCTTTAATCCGTCATCGATGGATGTGGCGGGAGAGTAACCGAAGGCTGTTTGTGCTTTCTTGATATCTGCTGCGGTTTGTGGTACATCCCCTGGTTGGATAGGCATCATATTTTTCACAGACTTTTTTCCAAGATGGCGCTCGAGGACTTCAATGAAGTAAGACAGGGTCTCAAGCTTATTATTACCTAGATTAAAGATAGGGTGCTTTGGTTGCAAAGACTGGGCCAAGGGGGTGGGGGGAGTCGCGAGAGCGCCCAAAATACCACACACAGTATCACCTACAAAGGTGTAGTCACGGGCCATATGTCCGTAGTTATAGACATCGATGGGCTCATGTGCACAGATAGCCTTTACAAACTTAAAAGCTGCCATATCCGGACGCCCCCACGGACCATAAACGGTGAAGAAACGAAGACCTGTGATGGGAATTTTGTACAGATGGAAATAGCTCTGCGCCATAAGCTCATTGGAACGCTTTGTTACAGCATAAAGAGACATGGGGAGGTCTACAGAATCTTCCTCTGAGAAAGGCATGGCATTCATACCATAAACAGAGGAGGAACTGGCGTAGACTATATGCTGAAAGTCAGCTTCATGACGAGCTTGTTCAAGAAGGACTAAAAAAGCATCAATATTGCTTTTAAGATAGGAAAAGGGATGGGTGAGGGAATAGCGCACGCCTGCTTGGGCGGCTAAGTGAATCAGATGCGCAAAACGGTATTTGGCAAAGAGAGCTTCGATAGCTTCTCTGTGACTTAAATCTTCTTGATAAAAGCTAAAAGTTGAATAGTGTTTTAAGATCGCTAGACGATCTTCTTTGATCCTCACATCATAGTAGGGATTGAGGTTATCCACGCCTACGACTGTGAAACCAAGATCAAGCAACGCCTTGGCCGTGTGAAAGCCAATAAACCCGGCTGAACCTGTGACAAGAATGGGTCCCTTGACGTTTCGAAGGGAAGGGGCCGCATATGTTTTATGAGCAATCGTGAGTGTGGCCATGAACAGAATGAGGACGCTAAATACCGCGCTCATGATGCCCTTTTGTTGCCTACAAGGCAATAAAGATTTTACCTCTATAACGAACGCGTGTGCTTAAATCGCTTAAAGACTAACAAAATCACTCACGGAAACGAAGAAAATCAATTTCCCTCACGGTACGCACGTTCTTTTCGCTCGTGCCGTTCTTGAGCTTCGACGCACATCGTGGCAATGGGTCGCGCTTCAAGGCGTTTCAAACCGATAGGTTCACTCGTTTCCTCACAATAGCCATAACTACCATCTTCGATACGGCGTAAAGCATCATCGATTTTATTAATGAGTTTACGTGCACGGTCACGCGCTCGAAGCTCGAGAGCTCGGTCTGTTTCGTTGGATGCAGAATCTATGACATCAGCTTCTGCGCGGCTTTCTTCTTGCAAATGATGGATTGCCTCAGCACTTTCTTGAAGAAGCTGATTCTTCCATACTTGTAGTTTGTTTTTAAAATAGGAAAGCTGTTTGCTATTCATGAAGGGTTCGTCGTCAGACGGGTGATAGCCAGGCGCAACGTGCGTAGTCTGAACAATCATAACAGGGCCTCATTTAAACCTGCCGATTAATAGCGATAGGGTGCGATAAAAAAGTTAACAAGTCATTAAAAATTTAAAAAAATCTTAAATTTTTTCGGGATATCTCTTCACAAAGGTTCATTCTACCCAACACTAAATTAAAAGAGCAAAAGTGTTAAAAGGAGGCCCTATTTTGATACCATTTTAAAATATACAATCGGATATGGCTGGAGAGGTTGTCTTGGGGGAAACGACTGTTATCGATGGCGCAAACAATGGCACTGATGGAGCGCTGCTCATAGGCTGCGATTACCTTCAAAGCATCCCAAAACGCGTCTTCCAGTGTCACACTCGTCTCATGACCATTGAGAACAATCGACCGCTTTTTCATACAATGGATGGCTCACTTTTTCTCAAAGGGCGCTATCATTTTTAAAGGGTCAACATTTTCATCGTAGTCTTCTTCGCTGATCAAGCCAAGAACCAGTGCTGCTTGTTTCAAGGATATTCCTTCTTTATGCGCTTTCTTAGCAACTTTTGCGGCATTGTCATAACCAATGACGGTATTCAGTGCGGTGGCAATCATAAGGCTGTGGTTAATATTATGTTCCAGCTGTTTCATGTTCAATGTGATCCCTTCCACACAATGGATAGCAAAGCTCTCCGCCACATCTCCGAGGAGGTGGATGGATTGAAGCACATTATAGCTGATCACCGGTTTAAAAACATTGAGTTGAAGATGACCTTGACTCCCAGCGATGCTTACTGTCACACAATTGCCCATTACGTGTGCTGCAACCATCGTCAGGGCCTCTGCTTGCGTCGGATTGACCTTGCCAGGCATAATAGACGAGCCAGGCTCATTTTCAGGGAGATTGAGTTCATTTAATCCTGCCCGTGGCCCAGACCCAAGAAGGCGCACATCATTGCCGATCTTCATAAAGCTTACAGCCAGCGTGTTCAAAGATCCTGAAAACTCAACGAGCGCATCATGGGTTGCAAGGGATTCAAAGGTATTCGGAGAAGTTCTAAAACCATACCTATGATTAAAATAAGTATTGAGCTCTCGCGCGAAGTGCTCTGCGAAGTCCGTATGTGTGTTGACCCCTGTACCAACAGCTGTGCCACCTTGTGCCAGATCACAGAGACCAATGAGTGATAGCGTGATGCGTTCAATGCCAAGCTCAATTTGACGTGCAAAAGCTGAAAACTCCTGTCCCACCATCATGGGTGTGGCATCTTGGAGGTGCGTGCGTGCAATTTTAAGAGTAGTGGCGAATTCTTTTGCTTTTTTATCAAGGGTTTTCCACAGTCTTGTGAGTTTGGGTAGGAGATGATTATTTACAGCTAAAATAGTTGCAATATGCATAGCGGTTGGAAAGCAGTCATTGCTCGACTGTCCAAAATTAACGTGATCGTTAGGGTGTACGGGTTTTTTGGATCCAAGAGCTGCGCCCAGAGCTCCATTTGCTATATTAGCAATGACCTCATTAACATTCATATTTGACTGTGTCCCAGAGCCTGTCTGCCATACTTTGAGGGGAAACTGATGATGGTAGGCTTCTGGAGAAGCAAGGATCTCGTCACAGGCTTCAACAATAGAACGCGCAATAAGAGCATCGATGCAACCGAGATTTCCATTCACAACAGCAGCAACACGTTTGATAATAATTAGAGCATGCACGATCTCAAAGGGCATGCGTTCGTCACCAATGTTAAAAAACAGACGTGACCTTTCTGTTTGACTCCCCCAAAGGGCTGTATCGTCAATACTAACCTCACCAATGGAATCTTGTTCAAAGCGTATCATTTGTATTTTTTCTCTTCCCCTCTTCACTTATGCTACCATAGTAGGTTAGACGAAAGAGTCTTAAGAAACCATGAATTGGATGCAGGTAGCTCTTGAGGAAGCTTCGAAGGCTTATGAGGCAGAAGAAGTTCCTGTTGGCGCTGTTCTTGTAAGGGATAGAGAGCTTATTGCTCAGGCCCACAACGTCATGTATCGAACGAAGAATCCTCTCAACCATGCTGAGCGTCTCGTCATAGAGAGGGGCCTTCACTGTCTTAGCAGCAACCATTTGCGTGGGTGTGAGCTCTATGTGACGTTGGAACCCTGTCATATGTGTGCTGGTGCTATTGCACTTGTAGGGATTGAGAGAGTATTTTTTGGCGCTTATGATCCCAAACTGGGTCAGATTGACCACAATCATCACGTGTTACGTCACACCCCGATTGTCGCAATGGGTGGATTCCTGGAAGAAAAGTGTGCTTCTCTTTTGAAAAGCTTTTTTGAAAACCGGCGTTAACTCCGCTTTAATGCTTTTATATGAGGATGAGAGAGTCTATGAAATCAAAATGTCTAACTGTAAGTATGAGATTAATCTTTATCAGCCTTTTACTTGTCACTTTTTTGGGAGATTTGCAACTATGTGCCCGTGAGTATAGTCTTACTGAGGCTCAAGGAAACATGAATAAACTAATAGATAAACTGAAAGACGAAGGTGTTACGGATGAGCGTATCTTGCATGTCTTTCGAACGCTTCCCCGTCATTACTTTGTACCTGAGAAACTTTGGTTACAGGCTTATGAGAATCGACCGCTGTCTATTGGCTATGGTCAGACAATTTCTCAGCCATTTATTGTGGGCTTTATGACCCAAGCCCTTGATGTCCAAGAAGGACAAACGATTCTCGAAATTGGCACAGGATCAGGCTATCAGGCAGCTTTCCTAGGGGAACTCAATAAAACAGGAAAAATCTACACCATCGACATTGTTGAGCCCCTTGCCAAGCGCGCAGCTGATCTCTTGATACGTCTTGGTTATAACAATATTTTCGTCAAGTCGGGTGATGGGTATAAAGGTTGGTCCGAACAGGCACCCTTTGATCGCATTATCCTTACGGCTGCACCTTTGGAAATTCCTAAGGTTCTTTTAAATCAACTCAAAATAGGGGGAATCCTCGTTGCTCCTGTGGGGGAACAGCAGGAAAAACAAGATCTTATGCGTATTAGAAGGTTATCAGAAGAAGAATTCGATCAAGAAAAACTCCTTGATGTTCGCTTCGTTCCTATGGTGAAAGAGGCAAAAGGCAAAGAAAGATAAATGAGATGAAACGTCAAAATAGGAAAGACAAAAGCACATTGAATTTTTATCACAAATCCAGTATCACTGAGATGTAAGCGCCCTTAGCTCAGTTGGATAGAGCGGCGGCCTTCTAAGCCGTAGGTCAGAGGTTCGAATCCTCTAGGGCGCGCCAAGTGCTTTAAGGTTTAGTGCATGAAGGTTCTTTTTATTACATCTTCTCGTCTTGGTGATGCTATTTTAAGCACAAGCCTTCTTCACTATCTCGAAAAAAAATATCCTTTCTTAGATGTCACAGTTGTCTGTGGCTCCCTTCCCGCTGATCTCTTTCGCCCTATTCCCTTTTGCTCAAGTGTTATTCTAATGGATAAGAAGCCTGTGGCGGGGCACTGGTTTCATTTATGGAAGGAACTGTATGAGATAAGATGGGACAAAGTGATTGACCTACGAGGGTCACTAATTGGTTATTTTCTCAAAGCACGCCGTCGCATACGCTGGCAAGCGGGACAGAATACGGAAAAACATCAAGTGGAGCGATTACGATGCTTGATAGAAGCCAGTCAACCCATAACTCCCAAACTGTGGCTTGCTGCAGAACCCCTCAAGAAAGCCAAATCTACCATCACAAATCCCACGCTTGCTGTAGCTCCAGCAGCGAACTGGATTGGAAAACAATGGCCCTTGGAGAAATTCATCCGTGTTTTGAAACAGTTTACGGCTGCATTTCCAAGTAATGATATCCTATTGGTTGCAGCTCCCCATGAAGTCGACGTTGTGCGCTCTCTTCAAAGTGCACTGGATACGTCTCATATCAAGGTTCTTCTTTCGCCGGATTTAGCATACGTGGCTGCGTGCCTTGCTCAGTGTGATGTTTTTCTTGGTAATGACTCAGGGTTGATGCATATGGCAGCAGCATTGGGTATTCCTGCAATTGGGCTTTTTGGACCCAGTGATGACAAGCGCTATGGTCCGTATGGAAAAGAGCATTATGTCGTCAGGGGGCCTCTTTCTCTTGGAGCACTTGAAAAGACCCCTGGTTTTTCATACCAAGCGGGTACTTGCTATATGAATGATCTGTCATTCGAGACTGTTTGGACTACTTTAAAGCAATTATGGGAGCATATGCATGCTAAAGTTGATCAGTTGGCCCACATCCCCCTTCGGAGCAAAAGTCAAAGCCTGCCTAAAGGCCTTAACCCTTTATGACAGCGTCGCGATTATCGACTATCATCCTTGGAGGCGCGATGAAGAACTAAGACGCCTCAATCCTTTGAATAAAATACCTGTTCTTGTTCTTGAGGATGGATCCTCTTTGTATGATTCTCCTGTTATTTGTGATTACCTGAATGATCGTGCTAAAGGTGATCTCATTCCATTTGACCAAAAATTTTGGGTACTCAAGGTACAAGCACTGTGTGATGGCATTCTTGATGCGGCTGTTAATGCACGTTATGAAACGCACTTTAGACCGGCATCTTTGCGCTCGAAGGACTGGTACAACCGCCAGATGCAGTGTATTTACGCAGGCCTAGAGTCCCTTGCAGAAGAACCTTTAGTGCACTTGGTTAATCTAGCAACGCTCGCTGCGGCTGTAACACTCTCCTATCTTGAACTGCGTTATCCCTTTATGGTAACGGAAGTGTTTTCTCAAAAAATTAAAGACTGGCACGATGGATTTTTATCACAGCATCCATGGATCAGCGATATAACACCGAAGGATAGTCTTCCCCTTCCACCTACTTTGGTGAGTTTGATTCAATAATGCCCCCGATGCATGTTCTGAGGAGGTCAATATTTTCGTAACAATTACGTTCTGTGACAAGAAAAGCTGGATCATAGGAGCCCCGGGGCCCCCCGTCATATGAAGCTAGTGCTTTTCTAGTTTGGCAAGCTCCACTTCAGCACGGGTGCGTATATCTTCAAGGATGTTCCTAAGCCTACTATCCGTTGTGGCAGGTAGAGCATCATCCATCGTGGAGCGAAGATCTCGTAGCATATCGAAGGAAATTTGGCCTTTCAAAATCTGCTGGCGGAGATCCTCCAGTCTTTCAAGAATATTATAACCATACTGAATGTGTCCGTGGGGAGCGTCTGAGTTCTCATAAGGCAAAGGAAGCAAATGCTCCACGGTGATTGTACTCGCTCCTTTCAGGGCGTTTGTCTCTTGCGCCACATCGCTATCTTTATTAACAATAAGGTTAAAGGACGTACTTTCGTCTAGCGCCTTTTTCCGCTCCTTTGCCAATGTAAGGGACGATAACAAAGAGGCGAGTTGGGATTTAATTTCCAAGACCATAGGTGCGGGACAAAAAAACCTTCTAAATAAATAGTTTAGATAAGATTCTTTAAAATTCAATAGAAAATGTTTTATTCCCTTTAAACTAAGCTTTGAAAGCAAAGTTTTAATGGGAGGGAAGGAGACCCAATGGATATCTTTTCGATGCTTCCTCTGTGCTTATCTCTTGTGGGTGCTCTGTGCATGATACCACAGCCTGTTTTCTGCGAGTATGCCGATGTACTTTTAAGTTACACCTTCGCAAAGATGCCTTCTCATTGCTTCGTTGTTAGCTCTAATCCCATTTATTCCCCTTTGTTTACGCGTTAAGGTTTGCTAGAATACGCATGGAAGGTTCTCTCTAGGTGAGGGGAGGTGTGAACCCGGTCAGGTGTGAAAACAAGCAGCCGCAGCATTGATCCCTTTGGGTTAGGTAGACCTTCCGCGATTGATACATAAGAAGATCCCCATGACTGACTTTCGACCCTCTGATACCAGAAAAACAGATTATATTGTGTTTGCACGCAAGTATCGTCCTCACATGCTTAAAGATGTTGTAGGGCAAGAGATACTTGTCACAGCACTTCAAAAAGCCATGGATAATAACCAGCTTCCCCACGCAATTCTCCTTCAAGGCATCCGTGGTGTTGGAAAAACCACAACTGCGCGCATTATTGCAAAGGGCCTCAATTGCGAGAAGGGGCAAACAGTCGATCCATGCGGCACTTGCGCATCGTGCGAGGCCATCCAAAATGACAGACATCTTGATGTAATTGAAATGGATGCTGCTAGTCACACAGGTGTGGATGACATCCGTGAGATTACTGAAACAGCGAAATATAAGGCTGTGCAGGGGCGATTTAAGGTTTATATTATTGACGAAGTACACATGCTCTCAAAAAGTGCTTTTAATGCTCTTTTAAAAACCCTTGAGGAACCTCCACCTTTTGTGAAATTTATTTTTGCAACCACAGAAATTCAAAAAGTCCCGGAGACTATTTTATCCCGTTGCATGCGTTTTGATCTCAAACGTATGAGCATCAAGACTATCATAGAACGTATAGAATATATCGCAAAATGTGAGAATCTCCCTATCGAAAAAGAGGCATCACTTTTCATTGCTCGCGCTGCCGAGGGATCCATGCGTGATGCGTTATCACTTCTTGATCAAGCGTTTGTTCTTTGCAAAGAGTCACGCATTAAAACCGACACTGTTCGTTCTATGCTTGGCCTTTCGTGCCGTAATCGTATGTATGATATTTTATCAGCCGTATGCGCAGGGGATGTGGTTCGTATTTTAACGCTGACAGATGACTTTTTTAATGATGGAGGCGATGCGACTCTTTTCTTGAAGGATGTCTTGGATGCTTTGTATGGTATGGTTTGCCTAAAGACGAACGATGCTTTTATCGAGCGAGGGGAATGGACAGAAGCTGAGAAGGCAATGCTCAAGAACCTTCTTCCCAAAATCACAATGCCTTCGTTAATGCAGATGTGGCAGATTCTTAACGATCGCTATGATCGGGTACACCGTGCGCCTTCGCCATCACAAGCTCTTCAAGTCCTCTTATTGCAGGTGTGTTATATCACTCAACTTCCTTCTCTTCATGAAATCTTAAGTAATAGTGAGGTATCCTACCCCCAAGAGGGGTGTATGCCCGCAACACACAACCCTGTTGGTGAGCGTCAAGCTTCCCAGATACGGATACGAGAAAATACACGGAACATGACGCTAACAGAACTGCCTTCCAGCTTAACACCCTCCCTACCCAAGATCCCTTCATCCTTTGAAGAACTGGTTGCTTTTGTTAAGGAAAAGCGTGAGCCGATTCTCTACACCCATATGCGAAACGATGTCTCTGTCCAGTCTTATGAGCAGGGGTGCATTGGCCTCCACACTAAACCCGGAGCACCCAAAGATCTTATCCACAGGCTCAAATCTTTTTTGGAAAGAAATACGGGACAGTCATGGATTGTAGAAGATAAGGGAATCTCTCCAACAGCCCTGTCTCTCAAAGATCTAGAAGAGCAAGCTTTTTATAAGAAGACGGAAGATACTTTAAGCCATCCCCTCGTTCGCGACCTTTTGGATACGTTTCCCGGGGCAACGGTTGTTGTTAATGACGAGGGAACTTCTTAGTTCTGTGGGCTTTCTCCTTTTTTGCCTATGACTCTCACTCTTCTTTTGCGTGTTCTTTTGTCCTTCGCTAAGGTTTTCTGGAAGGTTTGCCCCGGACTCTAAGCCTGGGGCGGAAGTGACAGAACACGACGGCGTTTGCTTATTCTTACCAATCATCGTCATCGTCATCGTCATCGTCACCGTTGCCTTGTGTGCCAGCGCTCATAGACGTCATCTTCTTTACAAGCGCAGGATCAAGATGTGACAGATTTTTCTCTGAGGAGGTTTTTTGTGGCTCTTCTATTTTTTTAAGTTTTATCCCTTCCTTAATTTGATCCATTAGATTCATTCTATCAGTTTTAGCGGTAGGAGGAAGATCCTTTCTATCTTTCTGGTTGGCATGGGAGACTTTGGCTGATTTAAGGATAGAGCTCTTATTTTTTATTGCCTCCGCAAGTTCATCACGATGTGATGCAACGGGGCTCTTCTTTTTATCTTTCATTCCTGTGCTCGATGCTGCTGTATCCTCTTTAAAAGTCCGAGGGGGCACAGGGGGCGCTTTTTTCTTAATAGGGACGGTCATCGCATCGGTGGGCGGTGGAGGAGGAGGTGGTGGTGGGGGTGGAAGTACTGACTTTTTAGCAGGAGCGGTCGCACCAAGAGATGGGGGCGGGGGCGCAGGTGGTGCGGAAGTTACAAGGGCAGGGGCGCCTTGACCCGCCATCACATAACTTTCATATCTCGCATAGTCCATAGAGCAAAACATTTTACAATAGGGAGCTGTCTGTTCTACGTGTGCTTCTTTTCCCGAAGTTGGCATTGAGAAACTAGCTACTACGAGTGCATACAGAAAATATTTCCGTTCCATTGCATCACATCCTATATAACAAATAAGAGTTCATGTTCGTACCTCTTTTCAAAGAAAGTAAGAATAGGTTTACTCTCTCATCGTAATGACAAAGTATTAGGATAAAGTTAATTATATGCCAAATATCATCTTATTCACGTGCAGAAAAGCGTGCTTAAAAAGAAATTTGGAAGAGTTGTGTCACTGCCTGCTTTATGCGCTTACAGGCTTCACTCAATTCCTCCTTGGATGTCGCATAGGAAATGCGAAAGAAGGGCGATAACCCAAACGCTCTCCCTGGAACTACAGCCACACCGCAAGCTTCGAGGAGATAGGTTGCAAAATCAGTATCCGTTTGAATCATTTGCCCCTTGGGCGTTTTCTTTCCTATAATGCCTTCACACTGAATGTAAAGATAGAAGGCACCTTCAGGTTTACGACAAGAAAGTCCAGGAATTTGGTTGATTTTTTCCAAACAAAAATCGCGGCGCTCCATAAAACTTCTGCGCCAGTCATCTAAAAACTTTCGAGGCGCTGTGAGTGCTGTGATGGCTGCTGCTTGCGCAATGGAGCATGCGTTGGATGTGCTCTGCGATTGTAGCATAGCCATAGCCCGAATGAGTTCTTTTGGCCCTGCACCATAACCAATACGCCATCCCGTCATGGCATACGCTTTAGAAACACCATTCACAACTAAGCAACGGTCTTTGAGGTCAGGACACGCCATAGGAAAGTTCGTAAATGTACCTGCATAGGTTAAGTATTCGTAAATATCATCTGACAAAATAAGACACGTATGATCTTTGATGACATCACCCAATGCTCTGAGTTCGCCATCAGTATAAACAGCCCCTGTGGGGTTTGATGGACCATTCAGAATTAACCATTTTGTCCGAGGGGTAAGAACTTCTTTGAGTGCCTTTGCTGTAAGCTTAAAATAATCAGATGCTGTACATTCTCTAAATACAGGTGTTGCACCACAGAGCTTTACAATATCGGGATAAGAAACCCAATAAGGTGATGGAATAATCACCTCATCCCCTTCTTGACACGTTGCAAGGAGAGCATTGAAAATTACTTGCTTTCCGCCGACGCCAACAAGAATTTCTGATACATCGTAAGACAGGGCATTATCCTCTAAGAATTTTTTCTTCACAGCTTCTTTAAGCGCAGGCATGCCCTCTACAGCTGTATACTTGGTCAAGCCCTGAGCCATTGCTGTGATAGCAGCTTGCTTAATGTGATCAGGCGTATCAAAGTCAGGTTCCCCCGCTGCTAAGATAAGAATATCTTCCCCAGCTGCCTTGCGTTTGGCTGCGCTGCTCGTGATAGCAAGTGTGGGAGAGGGGGTGATCAAAGATAAACGATGGGCAAGGTAGGTCATATTTGATACAAGGAAAAAGGGACGTGTTTACTTCGTTCTTTCATACAAGATATGAGAGCTTGGCTCAACGGTTATCATTCACGGACGTCTGAGTCAATTTTTCCGTCATCGTATTATTTATCGGCTTCTCGGTTTATGATATTGAGAGAGAACTAAGGATAATGAAAAAACCCACGTGCTCTTGAAAATAAATTGAAGAAATTCTCCGTTGTCCCCTGGGATAATTTCGAAAGAGGGATCCCTCTCAGTTCTGCAACACATTCAGCTGTGTGAATGATAAAAGCAGGCTCATTGCGAGGCTTGCCGCGATGGGGAACAGGCGCAAGATAGGGCGCATCTGTTTCTAAAAGCAATCGATCAAGGGGTACAAACTTGGCAACCGTATGCACATTCAAAGCTTTCTTAAAGGTAACGATTCCTGAGATCGAAATATAAAACCCCAGATCCAATGCGTGACGACAAAGATCTAATGTACCACTAAAACAATGAAAAACGCCTTTGCTTTGCCCTTCACACTCCCGCAGTACGGCTATTGTATCGTCATCCGCATCCCTTGTGTGAATAATAAGAGGAAGATCCAGCGTTCTTGCAACATCAATGTGCTGTATGAAAGACCATATCTGAGATTCGCGTGGACTATGGTTATAGTAATAATCGAGCCCCGTTTCCCCTATCCCTACGACTCTGGGATGGTTAGCAAGTTCTTGGAGCTGCTCTTTTAAGGGCGTATCCTCACAGTCCTTGGTTTCGTGAGGATGGAGACCCACCGTACAGGCGACATTCTTTTGAGTCTCAGCAATTGATTGAAGCTCTTTTGCCTCATCTAACCGTGTATTAACGGTCAAGAAGCCTTGCACACCACAATTCCAAGCATTTTGAAAAACGTGATCTAAATCCTCCTTAAAATCAGGAAAGTTAAGGTGACAGTGGCTATCAATGAGCATCGTTATCAGTCTTTAAATGAAAGGGCGTTAAATAAAAATACACTACACGAAATAATGGAAAGAGAGGAGAGAGAAACACTAGCAAGGTAGACTCTTCACAGTGCTTCTAATTCGCCCATAAGATCCTTAATGACATTCAGTCCATCTTGCCAAAAAGATTTGTCTTTTGGATTTAAGCCAAAAGGTTGAAGGAGCTCGTCGTACTTTTTGCTTCCCCCCATGCTGAGCATAGTAATATATTTTTCTTGGAAGTTGTCGATCTTATCTGATCGATAGACGCTATAAAGGGAATTCACAAGACAATCACCAAAAGTATAGGCATAGACATAAAAAGGCACATGCACGAAATGAGAAATGTAGCCCCAAAAATTATGTACAAGAGGATCAAGATAAATAGCACTGCCAAGGGCCTCGCTTTGTGTATCCACCCAAGCCGTTGAAAAATCATCAAAAGAAAGCTCGCTCTCTTTACGCTTTGTATGCAAGATGACTTCGAATTCATGAAAAGAGATCTGACGGAAAACAGTATTGATCATGTCTTCGACCTTACCAGCGAGGAGACATTTTTTCTCGATATCTGTCGTGCATTGGGCGAGCATAGAACGAAACGTAAGCATCTCCCCAAAAACAGAAGCTGTTTCTGCCACAGTCAAAGGCGTACGCGTCAGAAGGTAAGGTTGGGAATTGGAAAGATATTGATGAACACCATGACCAAGTTCGTGAGCCAATGTCATGACATCGCGACGCCTCCCCGTAAAGTTTAACATCAGATACGGATGAATATCGGGCACTGTGGGGTG
>CALBMH010000054.1 GCA_937896365.1 uncultured Alphaproteobacteria bacterium | reverse complement strand
TAATCTTTTTGCAGGACTCCCAAGCGCAGCAAATGTAGGCGATCCCGCACAAACACAACCTAAACTTGTTTACGACGCAAAGGGCAACCAGTATAACGTTGTTATGTCTTACACAAAAATTAACTCCTTTGTAGCGGACCCAGCCAATAGTGAACGCTGGCGAATAACAACGACCGCTGACACTGCAACCGTTCCCCCTGTCGCCGCAACGATCAATGCTGCATGGGCACCCGGAAATGGTGTTGATATTGTTTTTAGCAATGGTGTTCCTGTAATTATCAATGAAGGGAACCCCATGCCTGCTCTGACCATTACCCCCCCAGCAGGCACTGCTGTTGCTCCCATTAACATTGCCGTTAACCCCGGAACACTCAATAAAAGTGATGGTCTAACTGTCCTCGGAGGAACAAAGTTTAATAACCGCGATATCGAAGCCGACGGAAAAGGAGCGGGTAAGTACAAGGGACTTGTCTGGGATGCAAATGGCTTTGGTATTATCTCCTATGATAATGGTGAGCAGGAGATTGTGTGTCGTATTCCTCTCGTCACTTTTAAATCAATGAACTCCCTGATCGAAGGATCAGACGGTGTCTACTACTCCTCTGATGAGTCAGGACCGTATTCTATGCGCTTTCCTGCGAACGGTGAAATTGTTCCTTCGGCCGTTGAGGAATCCACAGCAAGTGCCACAGATACTTACGTTGCCATGGCACGTGATGGTAAACGTTTCAGTGCCTGTCTCAGCGGGCTTGGCAAGACAATCGATATGCTCAATCACCTTGAAAAATTGCTTGAAAGGGCTTAGGGGATCTTGCTTGCCCTTGATAACTTACTTAAAGCTATGCACTAAACTTCCACATAATAAGTACCACCCATCGACGAGCACGAAAAAGATGACTTTAAACGGCAACGAGATCATAACAGGTGGCAACATCATCATACCCATCGCCATGAGGATAGATGCAATGACAAGGTCAATGACAAGAAAAGGAAGGAAGATAAGAAACCCAATCTCGAAAGCGCGACGAAGCTCACTAATGATAAAAGCCGGAACGACTACTTTATAAGGAAGGGCCTCAGGAGACGACGCAGATGCTATTTTAGAAAGCTCCATAAAGAGTTTGAGATCTCTTTCACGCACATTTTTTAACATAAAAGACCGTAGTGGAACAAATGCCTTTTCAAAAGCTTGAGATTCATCGATTTTCTGCTCGATAAGAGGCTGGACACCTTCTTTGTAAGCTTGCTCGAGCGTAGGTGCCATAATGAGTGCAGTGAGGAAAAGAGCGAGGCTGGCAAGAACAACATTGGGTGGCGATTGTTGCAACCCAATGGCATTACGCAGAAAGGAAAAAACAATCACGATACGTGTAAAAGACGTTACCATAATCACAATAGATGGGGCAAGGCTTAAGACCGTAAATGCCAAAAGAAGCTGAAGCAACCGCCCTATCATCCCCGATGATGGATGACCCAAATCCAATGTCAAGGATTCTGCTCCTAAGGAGCTTGGCATCAGTAATAAACTGAAAAAAACCAATGGTGATAAAAATTTATGCACGTTTACTCTTTGCTTTGGTCATTTTTCGCTCCCCACAGATCGCCTGACTCCATAGAAACTAAATAATCATTGTGCGGGCCAATCACATAAAGATATTTCTTATCAAATGCCGTTAGGATCATCACACGACGCTTTGTATCAACAAACATCCCACTTTCAAGCTTTACATCCCCCTGAGACTGCCACCTTCTCTGATATTTTTTCAGGACAAAAGATATTATAAGCATCCCAGCCACAAGGAATCCTAAAATAAAGAAAGCATAGGCATAGTCCACAGCGCTCATTTTTTCTCAAACCGTCCATATGCTTTTGTAGCCTGCTTATGTGTCACCCGGTCTTGCAGGTCCATTTGGAGTATTGCTACTTGCTTTTGAAGAGTATCTAAGTGCTCTTTTAAGAAAGTTTGAAACTTTTTTAATATCGGCACAAGTGGCTCTCTCTCCTCAACAGAGAGTTCAGCAGCTTCTTTGAAAAGAGCTTCCATACGGTCTTGAAGTTTTAGAAAGTTTTTTTCCGTGTCAGGTACAGTACGGAAATCATAGTCAAGATCTTCAAGAGCTTGTCTAAGCTGATCGCGCGTCATTTTAAAATTTTATTAAAACGCAAACTGATAGTTAGTGTAGCAAAACCAATTGGCAAAGAAAAATAATTTTATAGCGATTCTTTTTATACAATGCTTTGTTTCAGATATTAATCCTTCTTACCTATAGGAAGAGAGAACCAAAAGACACTCCCCTGACCAACTTTGCTCTCACAATCAATTTTTCCACCTAAAAGGGTCACAAGGTTTTTGGCAATTCCCAAACCAAGCCCCTGTCCTCTCACATCTGAATTCAAAGAGTCTTCCGAAAAAAAGTCACTCAACAATGTTTCTTGCATCGCTTGAGAGATGCCCAATCCTGTATCAATGACTTGAACAATCAGCTCATAACGACTTTCATCCAAGGGTGCTGTATTTACATTAATGCGTACATGTCCTACCTTTGTGAATTTAAAAGCATTACTCGTGAGATGAAGGAGGATTTGCCTAAATCGCACAGGGTCTGTTTTAACAAGAGTGGGGACGGATTGGCTAAAAAATATCTCAAACCGTAGCCCACGTTGAATGGCCACAGGCTGGAGTAACCCTTGGATCTCAGAAACTATTTCCCTCACATTCACAGGGGAGAAATAGGGTTTTTGCTCTTTTTGCTCGCTTTGGCTGAATTCAAGAACGTCATCAATCAGCTTCATGAGCGAGTTGGACGAGCTTTGAATAGTGTTTACATAAGCGATCTGTTGCTGGGAGAGTTCTGTTTCACGCAAAAGACTTAAAATACCCACGATACCATTCATTGGCGTGCGTATTTCATGGCTCATGGTTGCAAGAAATTTTGATTTTTCGTGACTGGATTTTTCTGCTGCACTCTTTGCGCGCTCCAGATCATCCGTTGTTATATGGAGGTCTGTGATGAGGGTATCATAAGAAGCCGCAGCACGTAGAACATTCATACCAATCAAAACAGCGAGAACAATCAGAATAAGGAGCGTTATCACAGAAACAGGGAGAATCTGAGCTAAAATGGCTTTTGCATTTTCTGCGGGTTCCCAAACAAAATACCCTAAATCTTCTCCACCGTTATCACTACGGATCTCAAGGGTATTTAATCCCTTGGATTCATGCTCCCTCCGAAGCGTGGAACTAAATGAAAGGGATTCAATGCCGGTAAACTTACGTAGGTTCTTGATAAGAGTCTTCTCAATCTCTTGGCCTAAAACTAAATATTTAGGCTTTTTGCCTGACTCAAGGCGTGTTAGAGCATCGTAACTTGGCTGGATTTCTCCAATCGATACCATCAGAAGTTTGCCATTAATAATCATAAGGTCTTTGACAATACCCAAATTGAACTTTGTGGATTTGTTTCTTTGCAAAAAATCAGAAAGAGGTGCTTCAAAGATATGTCGTGTTTTCTCATCGGCTGTCTTGCCTCGCGAAGCCGCAAACTCAACGTCACCTTTGTCTGTGAGAACGGCAGCCAAATCCATACCAAAAACTTTACTGACATCAGTGCCAATGTTATCTTCAACCCATTTTATATCTAATTTTAGAATGATATTTTCATAGGCCTGCGTCCATACAGAATGAAGCGAATTGATATATCCGAGATTCTCCCGTTCATAAGCAAATGATGTCTTGAGAGCATTTGTCGATTCTTGATTCGTTAACTGTTTGAAATTCAAGTAACTATAAATACCAATAGACAAAACAGATAAAACACATAAAATAAAAGAAAAGACAAAGTAGAAAATAATATCACGAAAAACGATTTTTTTTACGCTAACAGCCATTAATTAAGAGCATTTGGTGATATTATTTTCTACTGTTTCAACAGCCGGTTAATTTTGAGTTAATAAGAAGGGGTATCAAGCAAAGTCTCTACCTCACGCACAAGATAAGGTGACTTCGTTTGATCCTGAAGGGTCTCGAGCTTTTCACGCAAAGCAGGCGTCAATTCTTTTGGATAGCGCTGAAGATAGAGAACAGCCACAAACACACGACCTGGCTGATCACCCCTAGCCACCCACTCTTCGATACTGAAAAAATCAAACACCCCAATATAGCGTAGAGACGGTATCAGATCCTTCATAGCATCTGCCAAAGCTCTTATATGCTTTTCATCCGGAGTTTCTGCCATGAGTACTTTGTTTAAAAGCGCAACGTTATTGATTGTTGCAGCAACCGTCCCCTTACGTGCAGGGCCTTGCTCACCTGTATAAGGATTTATTGAAATAGCCCCATCAATACCATCTGGAAGGATTTTATGAGGTGTAAAAACGGTACTTTGATCGCCTGCTACTGTTTCTCGTAATATCATATCACTCACCCCTACGTATAAACTGGCCACAGCCAAGGCAATGTGTTTTATTTTCATTGTAAACCTCTACTTAATTGATTAATTATTGCGCTCATAGATAACAAGGATAGAACAATTAATCAATTACTTTTTTAACAGTCACTTTCCTCTTCCTGTTCCAGAAAAAAGAGTGCTTTGCCTCACAGCCTCTGAAACGGCCATAGCCGCAGCCGTAGCGAGATTAAGAGAACGACATTTTCCTACCATAGAAATAAAAACAGAGGGCATTCCCTGAATCAAATCGTGAGGAATACCTGTACTTTCTTTACCAAAAAGTAACGTGTCATTAGGATGAAAGTGAAAGTCATAGAGTGCTGTCTTTCCAGAAACGATCACTGGAACGACACGTCCCGGACGATCTTGCATAAAATCAATAAAATCACTATAACGCCTGCAATCGACATGATCGCTATAATCCATCACAGCACGCTTAAAAGAAGGATGATTCCATACAAATCCACACGGCTCAATGATATCCACCCCCACGCCAAGACAGGCCCCAAACCGCAGCAATGTGCCCGTGTTTTGGGGAATCTCAGGTTCAAAAAGCCCTAAACGCATCCCAATAGCTCAGATAACGACTGCTTTCTCTCCATGCATATACGGGTAGCCAAGAGCGTCAGCAACCGCTTGATAGGTCACATGGCCATGACACACGTTAAGACCGTTCATCAGGTGATGATTATCCAAAAGTGCTTTACGCGTTCCCTTTGTTGCAAGCTGTAGGATGAAGGGTAATGTGGCATTATTCAAGGCCACAGCAGAAGTACGTGCCACAGCCCCTGGCATATTCGTCACACAGTAATGAATAATCTCATCAACAACATAACTGGGATGATCATGAGTTGTTGGCCGACTTGTTGCAAAACACCCCCCTTGATCAATGGCAAGATCCACAAGAACGGACCCAGGACGCATCGCCTTCAACATATCCCGCGTTACGAGTTTAGGCGCTGTGGCTCCCGCTATCAAAACGGCCCCAATCACAAGATCAGCGCAAATAACATAACTTTCTATCGTCTCTGCATTCGCATGAACGGTATGCGCACGCCCCTGGAAATACCAATCAAGCTCATTAAGACGGCGAGAATTTTTGTCCAGAATCACAACATTGGCGCCCATCCCCACAGCCACACGCGCCGCGTTAGCCCCTGCGACACCTCCACCCAAGATAACAACATTGGCAGGCGCCACACCCGCAACCCCGCCAAGAAGAATCCCCGATCCTCCCTGACCTTTTTCGAGCATCTGTGCCCCCACTTGGATGGACATGCGCCCTGCGACCTCGCTGCTAGGAGCAAGCAAAGGAAGCCCCCCATGCGGATCTGTCACCGTTTCATAAGCCACAGCAGTACAGCCTGATTGTAAAAGCGCACGGGCCTGTTCAGGCTCAGGCGCTAAATGCAAGTAGGTGAACAAGGTATGATGGAGTTTAAGCATCGCACACTCATTCAGTTGGGGCTCTTTGACTTTAATGATCAGATCAGCGGCATCAAAAACATCCTCAGCCTGTTGGAGAATTTGAGCGCCCGCTGCAGTGTACTGTTCATCCGAAAAACCAATCCCCTTCCCTGCATTCCGTTGGATGAACACAGAATGCCCGAGAGACGTGAGCTCACGCACTGATGACGGTACAAGACCGACACGATATTCGTGATTTTTAATCTCCTTAGGTACACCAACTTTCACCATAAAATCTCTATTTTTAATAAAATTACAATGAGTCTTTTTTAGCTTTTTTTTCGTCTGAGGTCACTCTTTTTATCCCTATTTTCGAACAAGAAACCCACGGTACAGGATGTGATAACATTCGAACGTCAAGACCCCATTGTCTCTAAAGCCCGTTGGAAACGGCCTGCGTGAGATTTTTCAGCTTTGGCAAGGGTCTCGAACCACTCAGAAATCTCATCAAAACCCTCTTCGCGCGCTGTCTTTGCCATTCCAGGATACATATCCGTATACTCATGGATCTCACCAGCAATGGCTGTTTTGAGATTATCGGCTGTCTGTCCAAAAGGGAGACCGGTTGCTGGATCTCCAACGGTTTGTAAGAATTCAAGGTGGCCATGAGCATGACCTGTTTCACCTTCAGCCGTGGAACGAAAAACAGCGGCAATGTCAGTATGCCCTTCAACATCAGCTTTTTGGGCAAAATATAAATAGCGTCGATTCGCCTGTGATTCACCTGAAAAAGCATCCTTCAGATTGCTTTCCGTTTTTGATCCTTTCAATGACATAATACTTTCCTCCTTGAGTTTTTGATTTTTTCACTCTAGGAAAAGTTACAACACTCAGCAAGAGGGAAATGGGGGGCATAGGCATAAAAAAACCGCCCTAAGGCGGCTCCTTCTATAACTCTGTTACATTTTTTAAGGGAGAAGGTAGAAGCCCCCCCCGCTTCGCCTAGCGGCGCTCCCCAAACAAATGTAGTAAAGATATAAATAAGTTAATAAAGTCGAGGTACAGCTTCAAAGCACCAATGAGGGCTTTTTTCCCAATTGTTTCGGCCTCATCCTGATCATAATATAACGATTTGATTTCCTGAACATCATAAGCAGTGAGACCTGTAAAAATAACGACACCAAGAACAGAAATGACAAACTGCATGGCCGAACTATGGAGAAACATGTTGACAAGACTCGCGATAACGACACCGATCAAACCCATGAAGAGGAAAGATCCCATACCTGTTAAATCACGCTTTGTTGTATAACCGTACAAACTCATAGCGCCAAAAACCGAAGCCGTGATGAAGAAAACCCGGGTAACGCTCTGCCCTGTGAAAACCATAAAAATGGATGATAAAGACAGTCCCATGAGTGCTGAATAGATGAAAAAGAGCATTTGCGCAGATGCAAAACTCAATGCACTAATCCTAAAACTCAAGAAAAAGACCATAGCAAGTGGTGCAAAAATCACAACCCATTTTAAACCTGTTCCCCAGATGACTGCCATCATCTGTGGTGAATGGGAAAGTGCAAACGCCGTTAATCCTGTTATACCAAGACCAAGAGCCATGTAATTAAACACTGTAATCATGTAAGCACGTAAGCCTTGATCAACGCCATCTGTCATATCGATCGTACGTGACGACCGAGAAACCATTCTATTGTCCATGCCGAAAACTCCTCTTATAGACTATGTTGCATTGTAGACTAAAAAAAGCTTTAGGGCAAGTGCACAAAGGTTGAAGAGAGAACATATGCCATTCTCACGGGTTCTTTTCCGAATTTTCTGTTTCTTTTTCGAAAAAGATCATTGGCTGACTTGAATAGCGGAAGAAGATTCATATAACCCTCTTGCCTTCACTGCATTCTTTTTCTACTATGGTAGTAAAATTTATTAAAGACTTAATATCCTATGTATCGTGCATTACTCTCAATCCTCACACTCCTGATTATTCTTCCTACAGCAGCTTTTGCGAATACGGGCGGAGGTTTTGATGTCATGTCATTGCTTCCCATTGTTCTTATCTTTGCTGTATTTTACTTCCTCCTTCTTCGTCCCCAGCAAAAGAAAGTAAAAGCTCACCAAGAACTTTTGATGACTCTGCGCCGTGGAGATAAAGTGGTTACATCAGGGGGTATTATCGGCATCGTCCAAAAGACAACGGAGACAGAAGTCGTTCTTGAAGTGGCTGAAAATGTGCGTATTAATGTCGTAAAGAACATGATTAATGAGGTCATCACAAGTTCTGCGAAGGTAGCCTCACCCTCGGCTGACAATGTAACAACACTCCCCAAAACAATAAAAAAGTTTGACACTTCCGAATCAAAGTCCAAGAAAACGTCGTCTAAAGAATCCCCACTTAACGATCCAAAATAAGCAACAGACCATGATACGTATTGCCCGCTGGAAAATTATTGCCACTGTTCTTGTGTGTTTATCGGGAATTGTCTTTTCGCTCCCTAATGTCCTTAATGACGCATTGAGATCCTCCCTTCCCGCTTTTATGCAAAAAACAGTCAATCTTGGCTTAGAGCTGCGTGGGGGTGCTCATTTACAGCTAGAGGTTGATCTAAAAGCCGTTCAAAAAGAGCAAACGGCTGCTATCCTCGATGAAGTACGAGCCCTTCTAAGGAAACAGCAAATAGGATACTCTCACCTAAAGGTTGAGGAAAAAGAAAATCTATCCACCGTTACGTTCACGCTGCGTGACACCGCAAAATCAGAGGAGGCACGTAGAGGTCTTAGCAAGGTGGACCGTGATTGGATCGTCACAATTCATCCAGCAAACGGTAAAGGAGAAATAAAAATCAATCCTGAAGCGAGCATAAAACGCCATAAACTCATTATTGACCAGACCATTGAGGTTATTCGCCGTCGTGTGGATGAAACGGGTACGACAGAACCCATCATTCAGGCCCAAGGGGATGATCGTATCATCTTGCAGCTGCCTGGCGTCTCAGATCCTGGAGAACTGAAAAGGCGTCTTGGTACAGTTGCAAAACTGAGTTTCCGCGCCGTTGATGAGAATGTCGCTATTACCTACGACGATAAGGGAAAGCCTAAGGCACAGCTACCACCAGGGGTTGAATTGCTTCCAGAGATAGTGCGCCGCGGTGACCAAGAAATCACCCGTTATATTGCCGTGAAGAAACAGGTCATCGTCTCAGGCGATACCCTTGTGGATGCACAAGTCAGAGTAGATCCGAATGGTCAGCCGGCCGTGAGTCAAAAATTTAACTCCGTAGGATCGCGTAAATTTGCTGAAATGTCGAAAGAATATCACAAAAAGCAATTTGCGATTGTTCTTGATGACAAAGTCATTAGCGCTAGATCGGAAGAGCAC
>CALBMH010000053.1 GCA_937896365.1 uncultured Alphaproteobacteria bacterium | reverse complement strand
GATTGTGTGAGTGCTGCCCACAAAACCCTTCCTCTGCCCACAGTTGTCAAAGTGACAAATTTAGAGAATGGGAAGTCCCTTAATCTTGTTGTGGATGATCGTGGTCCCTATATTGATAACCGCATTATCGATCTATCTATCGGTGCTGCTAAATTTCTTGGTGTCTATGAGAGAGGAACAGCCAAGGTGCGTGTTCAATCGATTCCCGCACAGAGTCATGCTTTCTCCATGCATCTCGCATCAATTGGTAATAAGTGGGGTGTTGTTCCTGGGCGCACTTGGGAGGAAATTTACAACGAAGATATTGCTTCTCATCACTCCGAGGAAGCTTATGAGAGTGGGTCATCGGAGCATCACCCTGTGCCAGGTCATGCTGTGTCCTCATCACGCAAGGGACATTTGGATGTTGTACCGCTTAAACTGCCCCATGCACCCAACATTGATGACTTAGTGGCAAAACACGCTTCAGCCGATACTACGGCCCCAACAACTCCAAGAACTCCAACGAAACATATCACCTCTTCTAAAAAGGCTAAACCCATCACACCAAAGCCTCACTATTTCATTCACCTGGCTTCTTTCGTCAAAGCGGAGAATGCGTATAAACTCGTAAAAGAAATAGACGGTCTTGCACAAGCTACTGTTCAAGAAACAGTTGTTCCTTCAGGACAAACTTTCTATGTTGTTAAATGTGGCCCCTATCCGAACAAAGATACTGCTGATATGGCGCTCACAAGCCTTGATGTCTTAGGGCATAACCCTCAACTCATTAAAGAGTAAATAAATCATGCTATACTTTTTTCTTGTCCTGTTCGCCTTTAGTTTTTCAGCCATCGACTGTATGTCTCCTGTACTCGCTAAGCCTAGCAGGAGTAAAAAGTCAGCATCTCAGAAGAAAAGGGCAGGCGAGCAAAAAGAAGAAGCATTAACCAAGGGATCAGAAACAGAAAATGATGACGCAAACACCCTTGTGGCACCAGGCGCAACAAAGCTCAGGCTACTGGCCAAACAAGCCATTCTCATGGATGTAAGAACAGGAAAAGTATTGCTTGAAAAGAATGCTGATCAAGCTATGCCCCCCTCTTCCATGTCAAAAATGATGACGTCTTATCTTGTGGAGGAAAAAATTAAAAAAGGCGAGCTCACCCTTGATACGCAATATCCTGTCAGTGAAAAGGCATGGCGTATGGGAGGCTCAAAGATGTTTGTTCCGCTCAACGGCATAGTTAGTGTAGGCGACCTCCTCAAAGGTATTATCATTCAATCAGGCAATGATGCGTGTATTGTTGTAGCCGAAGGAATTTCGGGGAGTGAGGAAGCCTTTGTTATGGAGATGAATGAATCTGCGAAAAAAATGGGCCTTACGCATACACAATTTATGAACGCCAGCGGCTGGCCTCAAGAAGGTCATTACAGCACGGCACGCGATCTTGCCCTTTTAGGTATACGCGTCGCTCAAGATCATCCTGATACTTACAAAATTTATAGTGAAAAAGATTTCACCTTTGGTACAGATAATAAAGGTCGTCCCATTAAGCAAGGTAATCGCAATCCCCTTCTTTACAAGGATGATATGGGCTGCGATGGCATTAAAACAGGTCATACAGAGGATGGCGGCTATGGCATTGTAGCTTCCTTCACAGACAGTGGTCAGCGTTATATGATGGTTATCAATGGCCTTAAAACCATGCGGCAACGCTCCGAAGAAGCAACAAAAATTCTCGCATGGGTAAAACAAAATTTTATCAACAAGCAAATATATAAAAGTGGCGATATTGTTGAGAAAGAAGCACCCGTTTGGTTAGGTGTCAAAGAAACTGTACCATTGGTTGTTGCGGATGATGTTAGTCTTCTCCTGCCGCGCTCGGAGCAAGATAAGGTTGAGATGAAAGTTCATTTTGAATCTCCTCTTCCAGCACCCCTTAAAAAAGGTGATGCAATGGGCAAAGTCGTTATTACGGCAGCATCGCTTCAACACGAGGTCATACTTATTGCAGCCCAGGACGTGGAGAAGGTTGGTTTTTTCACACGGCTTTTGCGGTCACTCCTGTACCTGATCTGGGGAAAAGCATAGCGGCGTATGGCGTAAGGGAAATTACTTAGTGTTCATTACATTCGAAGGGGGGGAAGCCTCGGGCAAGACAACCCAAATTCTAAAACTAAAGGATTATCTTGTGTACAGGGGAAAAGATGTTCTTTTAACACGAGAACCGGGTGGCAACCCTTCGTGTGAGTTTGTCCGTGATCTCCTTCTCCATCACACATGGGAGCCAACAACGGAGGCCTTTCTTTTTAACGCAAGTCGTCATGAGCATTGCAAAAAAGTAATTGAGCCTGCCCTTAAGGAAGGAAAGATTGTTGTGTGCGATCGCTTCATGGACTCGACAATAGCTTATCAGGGGTATGGCCTTGGAATATCTCTTGCTTTTTTAAAAGCTCTTCAAGATTATGCGGTTACAAGACTTCCCACCCGTACGTTCATTTTTGACTTGGATCCGACAATCGCACAAGAGCGCCTTCAAAAACGCCTCAATAATAACTCTATTGATGCGCGCAGTCTATCCTTTCACCAAAGAGTCCGTGAGGGATTCCTAGCAATTGCTCGAGAGAATACGGAGCGTTGCATCGTCCTTGACGCTTGTGAAGAGCAAGAGAAGCTTCATGAAAGGCTACGTTCGCATATCATTTTGTAATACGCGAGCACGACTTGCCTTATTCTTTTAGGTTGCCATTAAGATATGTTTCGTTATAATCCGGGCAACGCTTGTATAGTAGAGGTCCTCAATGAATATCCTTGTTCAGCGTCTTCCTCATGGGGATGGCTTGGATCATCCTTTTTATGCTACGGAATCGAGTGCGGGACTTGATCTTTCTGCTGCCATTTGCGCCTCTGTTCTTCTATGGCCAGGAAAACGTGTCCTCATTCCCACCGGCTTTGCTTACGCTCTTCCCGAAGGATATGAGGGGCAAATTCGTCCAAGATCAGGCCTTGCTCTCAGCCATGGCATTACAGTTCTTAATACACCAGGAACAATTGATGCTGATTATCGAGGTGAAGTGAAAGTTATCCTTATTAACCATGGAACTGAACCTTTTACCATTGAACGTGGTATGCGCATTGCTCAGTTTGTTATAGCACCTGTGAAGCAAGTCATCTTAAAAGAAGTGTCTGACCTTCCTCAAAGTGCACGCGATAGTTTTGGCCTTGGCTCCACAGGATTGAAACAAGAGGCTGTCGGATAGATGAGAATCATATGCATCTTATAAGAATTGATTGTCAGTAATTTCCCCGTTAGAATAAAGCTTATCGATCGCCCTTACTTTCTTGTCTTTCTTAGAATGCACGTTATTCTTGTTCTACTCTCCTTTTTTCTTATTATTTCAGTCAGCCACGCTGATAACGCAAAAGACGTGCACGAAAAAATAAAAGGTAAAATGGGGAAAAAAGAATCCTTCAACGTCAAAGACAAATCTTCAAAAGAAATAGACAAAAAAAAAGACAGTAGCAACAAGAGAAAGAGTGGAAAAAACGTAAAGGAAGACCCGAGAGCTAGTAATGGAGAAGCTCCTGCGATGAAGGGTGATGTGGAACACACTCAGCCTCTTTCCCAAGAGACGTCCTCTGAATTTGGAGCTCCGGCTGACGTTGCAAAACCCCATCACCAAAAACTCCCTCTTCCGCGTTTCGTGTGCTTAAAAGCAGCGGCAGTGAATATGCATGTCGGACCAGGGGACCAATACCCTGTCGAGTGGCGCTATGTAAAGCAGTTCCTCCCTGTAGAGATCATCGCTGAATTTGATCACTGGCGTCAAATCCGTGATAGTCAAGGAACAGTGGGATGGGTACATAAAACACTTCTCTCAAGCAAACGCTTTACAATGATTCAAAATAAAGTGGTGAATCTTTATGCCGATCCAAACCTTGAAAGCCGTGTTATTGCAACCGTCGAGCCCGGCGTGATTGGCAAAGTCATCGAATGTAACGCCAGTGTTTGCCGCATTGACATTCAGGGCGTTCGTGGATGGATTAAACGGGATTTTCTCTTTGGTGTTTATCCCGACGAGACACGGTTTTGAGAAAAGATATCGAGGAAGACATTCTTGTAACCCATGAATCGTGGGGATTGGTTTAATGATCCTTTAAGCAATCCATAACCACCTGAGCGTCAATATTTCCACCACACACGATAATTCCAACATTTTTTTTACGAAAGGCATGGGGATTTTCCATCAAAGCAGCAACTCCTGCCGCTCCTGCCCCTTCAACAACCTGTTTTTCCTCAAAGATCATGTGACGCACGGCTTGAAAGATCGATTTTTCAGTCACCACAAAAATATCCGATAGAACGTGCTTTAAAATCCCCGCTGTGTAGTCACTAGGTTTTTTAACGGCAATCCCTTCAGCAAGAGTTGTTGTGGGTTTCTCGGCATTGGAACGATAATGAAAGAGCTTTTCCGCCATCTCGGGAGCAAACTCACTTTGTACACCATAGACTTCACACAAAGGCCAACGCGCACTGAGAACACGACCAATACCTGCAGCAAGACCACCCCCTCCCACAGGAATAATGACAGCATCAAAAGGTTGACGATGCTGCTCAATCAGTTCCACACCGATTGTCCCTTGTCCTGCAACAATCGCGCGATCATCATAAGGATGAATCAATGTCATTCCCTTTTTTAAGCAAATCTCCTCGCCCTTTTCAAAAGACTCTGCAAGATGTGCTCCATGCGCAACCACTTGAGCGCCCAAAGCCTCGCAAGCACTTACTTTATTCTTCGGTGTACCATGAGGCATCACCGCTATCATAGGAATGCCCATATTATGACAATGATAGGCAACCGCTTTCGCATGATTTCCCGCAGAAACAGCCACCACTCCTTTTTTTCTTTCATCATTACTTAAAGACATCAGTTTAATAAACCCTCCACGTGCCTTAAAAGAATGGGTGATTTGCGTATTCTCAAGCTTAAGAAAAACTTTCCCGTCAATGAGTTGTGACAAAGCCAGGGAATACACCAAAGGCGTCACAAGAGTAACAGAGGCAAGATCACGCTGTGCTTTAAGAAAATCATCGTAGGTAAGCGGCATAAAGCAATGGCTAAGATCTATCGTTTGCTTCGCTCATGTTAACAAGTGACCTGCGACAATGTAAGAGATAAACAAGAAAAATCCGATGATTTTATTGAGAAATTCATTCTGACTTACTCTTAAGAACTCGAACACCTTTTTGGAATATTGCAATTTCTGTGGCAGACGGAGATGGATCCCAAGACGGCCATTGCGGTTTCGTATGGCACGAAAAGACCTCTGACCTCTCTTACACCCCTGTGACAAATTGGAATCAGTTCCAAGAGATTTTTAGACATCATTCCTTTAAAATAAACTTAAAATCCCATCAAATTTGGTATAGGTAGTCCCATAATAAGAACAAAGGAGTCTCCCTCGTGGCCGCCGAAAAACCCGTTAACGTACAAGATGTCTTTCTTAATCATGTGCGTAAAAACAAAACACCGGTTACTGTTTTCCTCATCAACGGGGTCAAGTTGCAAGGTATTGTGACATGGTTCGATAGTTTCTCAGTTCTCCTCCGACGCGATGGACATTCCCAGCTCGTTTACAAGCACGCCATTTCTACGATCATGCCCCAGGGCCCCATCCAACTCTTTGATGCAACCCATCACACAAACGTTAATGACCCCCTATCTGACCTTACCGAAGAGTAAGTTTGGAAGATTCTGGTCGTCAACACATAAAAGCCTTCGTCCTGTGTCCCCAGATGAAGAGGAAGTCCACCCCCCTTTGTGAACGTCAAGGGGAAGCGTCCTTGGATGAAGCTGTTGGTTTGGCAGAGGCTATTCGTCTTTGCGTCGTAGGCAGTCGGCTTGTCTGTCTTGAAAAGCTTTCCTCTTCAACCTATCTGGGTTCAGGTTTAGTGGACGAGCTTAAAGGGTTATTTAGTGCTCTTGAGGTTGGGCTTGTCATTATAGATACGACGCTATCACCGGTCCAACAGCGTAACTTAGAACGTCAGTGGCAAACAAAAGTCCTCGATCGTACAGGACTTATTCTTGAGATTTTTGGCGAGCGTGCCCGTACAGCTGAGGGCTCACTTCAGGTGGAGCTTGCGGCCCTTAACTATCAGCGTAGTCGACTTGTGCGTTCGTGGACCCATCTTGAGCGTCAGCGCGGTGGTTTTGGTTTTACAGGTGGACCTGGAGAATCCCAGCTGGAGCTTGATCGCCGCATCATTGATGAGCGTATTATCAAAATAAAAACGGACCTTAAGAAAACGTTGCGCACACGAAGACTCCAGCGCAGTGCTCGTGAGCGTGTGCCCTATCCCACTGTGGCACTCGTCGGATATACAAACGCTGGCAAATCAACACTCTTCAATAGACTGACGCATGCTGATGTTTTTGCGAAAGACCTGCTTTTTGCAACACTTGATCCCACCATGCGGCAGATTAAACTACCGAGCGGTCAGCAGGTCATTGTCTCGGATACTGTTGGGTTTATTTCCAACCTTCCTACAACACTTATTGCGGCATTCAGAGCCACACTTGAGGAAGTAACATCTGCCGATCTGATTCTTCATGTCCGCGATATTGCCCATGATGATACTGAATTCCAAAAAAGAGACGTTGATCATATTCTACAAGAACTTGGTCTTGAGCATGCGTACGACGATGGTCTTATTGTGGAGGTATGGAATAAGATTGATCTCCTGGACAGTGATGTTCGCAATGTTTATCTGAATAAGCTTAAACGTCAAAAAGGATGTATAGCTCTCTCTGCCCTTACAGGGGCAGGACTTGAAACACTAAAAAAAGTTATTGATGATAAACTTTCTGAGCATCGGAAGCTCTTTGAGGCGACGCTACCAGCGTCAGCAGGTGAGCTCCTTGCGTGGTGCTACCGCCTTGGCGCTATTGCTGAGCGTAGAGATGATACGGATAGTGAGGGCCAAATTCACCTTAAACTCCGCCTTCCCAAATCCCTTATATTGCAGTTTTGGGAACGTTACCGAGAAGCAAGAGATGTGTGTGGGGGCGATGCAAAAAGGAAGTAAAATTTTACCGTTTTCTTTCTCAGTCGTCCTCTGTTGTCTTGTGGTTTCATAGGGATATTCGAAAAAAATTCTGTTTACAGCCCCTCATAAGAGTGATACAAAGGGCTTACCGTTCCCCGATAGCTCAGTCGGTAGAGCAAGTGGCTGTTAACCACTGGGTCGCTGGTTCGAGTCCGGCTCGGGGAGCCAACTGTTGATGGCTTCACACGTTTATGTGAAATATAGTTTCTGAAAATCAGAAGTAAAGTTTTTCATCATTGTATCTTTTATGTCTTTTCCGCTAGACTGAGGCACGCCAAACAATAAAAAAAAGCTTCTATGACACGCGATATTTATGAATGTTCCCTTGATTACCACCGTTTCCCAAAGCCTGGAAAGCTTGAAATTAAGGCAACAAAACCCCTCGCTGAGCAACACGATCTTGCACTTGCTTATTCGCCAGGTGTGGCTGCAGCGAGCCGGCTTATCGCTGAAAAACCTGAGGAAGTGGCGAACTTAACAGCGCGATCCAACCTCATCGCTGTGATATCCAATGGTACAGCAGTCTTGGGCCTGGGCAACATCGGTGCCCTCGCAGCCAAGCCTGTGATGGAAGGTAAGGCTGTTCTTTTTAAAAAATTTGCCGGTATTGACGTCTTTGATATCGAGATCAATGAAACGGACCCTGATAGACTCGTGGATATTATTGCATCGTTGGAACCTACTTTCGGCGGCATTAACCTCGAAGACATCAAAGCACCTGAATGCTTTTATATCGAAGAAAAGTTGCGCAATCGCCTCAAAATTCCTGTTTTCCATGATGATCAACATGGCACGGCTATTATTGTATCCGCAGCAGTTCTTAATGGTTTGCAGCTCTGCGGTAAGAATATTAGTCAAGCAAAACTTGTAACATCGGGGGCAGGGGCTGCAGCTATTGCCTGTGTGGATTTACTTGTAAAGCTAGGGTTATCACCTGAGAACGTTATTATGTGCGACAGTGCTGGTGTTGTGCACAAAGATCGTCAATTCACGGAAGGTAATCCTAAGATCACATATGCGACAGATTACCCTTTAAGGACTTTGGGCGAAGCCATGGCCGGGGCAGATATTTTCCTTGGTTTGTCTGTTGCTAACGTCGTGACGCAGGACATGCTCAAGAAAATGGCTGCAAAACCCCTTGTCCTCGCACTCGCAAATCCTGAGCCCGAAATTCTCCCCCACCTTGTAAAAGAGATACGTCCTGATGCTATTGTTGCAACAGGTCGGTCGGACTATCCTAACCAAGTCAATAATGTCTTATGCTTTCCCTTTATCTTTCGAGGTGCTTTAGACGTTGGGGCCACAACAATCAATGACGCTATGAAAGTTGCATGCGTCAAAGCACTCGCAAGTCTTGCCCAGGCAGAATCTCACGAAGCAGTCACAACTGCTTATGGTGGCGAAGTACATAGTTTTGGTCCTGACTATATCATTCCAAAGCCGTTTGACCCGCGTTTGATTGTCGAGGTCGCCTCTGTTGTTGCCGAGGCCGCCATGCAGACAGGTGTTGCAGTGCGCCCTCTCAAAGACAAGCAGGCGTACCGTGATCAGTTGATGGAGCACGTGCATCGATCCTCGATGGTCATGAAGCCTGTCATCGCCGCAGCACGCAAAGCCCCCAAAAGCATTGTTTTTTGTGAGGGAGAAGAAGAGAGAGTTCTCCATGCGGCACAGACCCTCATTGATGAAGGCATTGCCAAACCAATACTCATCGGACGTCCCTCCGTTATAGAAAAACGCATTGAGCGCGCGGCTCTTCGCCTTTCTCTCGGCAAAGACGTCGAGTTGATTGATCCGGCAAGTGATACGCGTTTTTCAAAATACTGGAATTGCTATCATAAGAAACTGTCGCGCCAGGGAATTTCTCCGGACTTGGCAAAAACGGTCGTGCGCACGAACACAACTGTCATCGGCGCTCTTGCCGTTGAACGGGGGGATGCAGATGCTCTTATCTGCGGTCTTATCGGACGCTATCATGATCATTTACAACACTTACGTCAGGTTTTGGGCAGATATGGGGAAAGTGAAACTCTTGCAGCGCTTACATTGATGATCTTGGAACGTGGAAATCTCTTTATCACTGACCCTTATGTCAACAATGATCCAACGGCTGAGCAGATCTCTGAAACCACACTTCTTGCCGCTGAACAGATCAAACGTTTCGGTATGACACCGAAGATTGCTTTGTTATCCCATTCAAATTTTGGAACGTCTCATCGTGAGAGTGCTCTTAAAATGCGTCATGCGTTAAAAATACTCAAAGAACGTGCACCACACCTTGATATTGAAGGGGAGATGCACGCAGATGCTGCGCTACTGCCAGATCTTCGGTCTAAAATCTGCCCTGAAAATACATTGTCGGGTGAAGCTAATTTACTTGTCATGCCAAACTTAGATGCAGCCAATATTGCGTTTAATCTCACAAAGGTTATTGGGCAAAGTCTTGCTGTAGGACCGATGCTTCTTGGGCTTTCCAAGCCAGCGCATATCGTTACACCATCGACAACGGCGCGAGGTATTGTGAACCTTACATCACTTGCCGTTGTTGAAGCTCAAGTCCAATCACAAGAAAGAGGGTAGCCTTTGTATGGTGCTAGAATCTAAAGTCATTGTTCTAACGCCGGCACTATATAAATCTCTTGTCGAAGCCCTCGACACAGACGACCGTGAAACTCTTTTGAAGACGCTTCAGAGTCTCCATCCCGCTGATGTTGCTGATTTTATTGAACGTCTTGCACCTCAGCAACGTCGTCGATTTTTTGCTCTAACGAGGGAAATTTTGGATGCAGAAGTATTCGCCGAACTCCACCCCGATATCCTTGAAAGTGCCCTTTGTGATTTATCCACAGATGACTTGATTCGTGCGATTAAGCGCCTCGATAGTGATGATGCCGTGGCTGTGTTGGATGATATGAGTCATACACAGCAGCACAACGTTTTGCAAGGGATGGAATCCCCTGACCGTAAAAAGCTTTTACAGTCACTGACGTTTGCTCCCCATACAGCGGGGCGTATTATGCAAAGTGAAATTGCTGTGATGCCTGAATTTGCAACGGTTAACGATGCTTTCAAATATCTTAGAAGTTCTAACAACCTTCCTGACACGGTTTTTGATATATACCTTGTCACTCCCGGTAATTATCTCAAAGCCGCACTATCGATCAGTGATCTTGTAACAAATAAGGGCATAAAGGGCCACACGCATCTCAAAGACATAGCACACCCCAAGTTATCTATTCCTGTGTCTATGGATCAAGAGGAGATTGCTTATCTTTTCAAGAAATATGCGTTGGTTAGTGCCCCTGTGGTGAATGACTCCCATCAACTTCTCGGCATGATCACGGTCGACGATATCATTGATGTGATTGATAAGGAAGCTGACGAGGATTTTCGTTATTTGGGTGGTGTGATTGAAGCCCCCTTAGAGGCCAGTGCTTTAAAAACAAGTTATGTTCGCTTGCGTTGGCTTTTCGTGACATTTATCAATACCCTCATCGCATCAAGCGTCTTGTACCAATTCCAGGCTGTTTTAGAGCAGTATGTGGCTTTAGCTATTTTGATGCCCATCGTCGCTGCTATGGGGGGGAACGCAGGAATGCAGGTCGTCACAGTTACTGTCCGCGCAATTGCTACGCAACAGCTTCAGCCTTACTATGAGGGTTTTGGCATGACTTTTAAAAGGATAGCCTTGAAAGAAATACGGGTAGGGCTCTTGAATGGTGTTTTTTTTGCACTCTTTTTAGCAACGATTGCGTCAATATGGTTTCATAACACACGACTGGGGCTTGTTCTTGCTGCTGCCATGATTTTTAACGTCGTCTGGGCTGGATTTGCGGGGAGCTTTCTCCCCCTTGCTATCTATCGCCTTGGCTTTGATCCGGCCATTGGTTCCGGACCCTTTCTAACAACGACAACGGATGTCATAGGGTTTACAGTCTTTCTCGGCCTTGCAAAGGTCTTTTTAGTGGCCTAGCCCATTTTTCCTGCCTGCCATAAAAGAATTAAAAAAGTATGAAGAACACTCTTAAAAACAGAGGGCTATCCTACCTTGGTTTATTTTGAAGAGAGGGTTATGCTTATAAAGAAAATTTTAACAAGAAGCTTTTAATTTGATTCATTCAATAGTTTCTGTTCTTCAAAATCTATCTTTTACCCACGCACTTCTGTTGGCACTTTTCTTCGTATTAGTCTTTTGGGCTGTTTTATGGAGTTATGAAGTTTATTTTCTTAGAAAGCGTGTTGATAAATTGGATATCCTTAGAGGATTCTTCAGCGAGGCCTTTGATGAACTAGATATTCCCATGGCTTATTTTGAAGATGATGGACATCCCTATGTAAATGGCAATTTTTTCGGTATCCTCAACCTCAAACCCACAGAAGACATAAAGGAAGCTCTCGTAGCGCGTTTAAAACCACAGTTGCTCATCGATTCTTGGGATGGATTAGTGCGTTATCTTGAATTTCAGTCACAAGAATTTATACATATTTTGGAAAGTGAAGGACAAAACTATTGCCTCCATGCACGCGCTCTCAATAGCATCGTCTATATGTGGATGACACTTTTTAAAACCCCCGAAAACGATTATATCTATGCGAAACGCATGATTGATAACATTCCCATTGCTCTATGGTATCGTAACAATCAAGGGAATATTGTTTATTGTAATCAAATTTATGCGGGAGCTCTTGGTACAACAGTTGATAAAATTATTAATGAAAAACACGAGCTTTATCCGCCACAACGCAATAGGAGCCCTTATAAATTAAGCCTAAAAGCGGTGGAGAATAATACATTACAGGTGGAGCGTATCCACTCAGTTATTTTTGGATCAAGACGCTATCTTGAAATTGGAACCATGCCACTTCGAAACAGAGATTCTTTGGGATATGCCTTTGATATTACCGAAATTGAAAATCTTCAAAAACAACTACAAAAGCAAATTAAGAGTAACAGTGAGCTCTTAGAGCATATGTCGACGTCTATCGCCATTTATGGTTCTGATACACGGCTAGCATTTTTTAATAGAGCCTATGTGAATTTGTTTCAATTCGATGAAAACTGGCTTTTAACAAAGCCCACGCTGGGAGATATCCTTGAAGATCTCCGTACCCGACGAAAAATTCCCGAGTATCCTAATTTCCAAGCCCATAAAAAAAGTCGCATGCAATTCTTCAAGACGCTACTCGAACCTTTCCAAGAGCTTCTGCATCAACCAAATGGCCAAACTCTCCGTATGTTTGTCGCTCCTCATTGTCTTGGGGGTATTTTTTATATTTTCGAAGATATGAGTGATAAAATAATGCTCGAACGGCAGTACAATACCCTCATTGCTGTCCAAAAAGAAACCATCGATAATCTTTTTGATGCCATACTGGTCTTCGGGTCTGATTGTCGCTTACAAATCATGAATCAATCCTTTCGCCGAATGTTCAATATTTATGAGAGAGATTGGTTTTTAGGACGAACACTCCAAGAAGTTATCGAAGTGGATAATCCTCTTTTCTCTTTTAATAAAAAAGAGCTTCTCAACCTACTTATGGTGATTTTCACTCAACGTAGTCCTATCCACGATGAAATAGCACTGACAGACGAACGCATCATCCGATACGCTTATCTTCCTTTGCCTGATGGATCACACCTTATCAGTCTTGTCGATATCACAGACTCCGTGCACTTCCAAGAAACCCTCAAAAAGCGTAATCGTATTTTGGAAGAAGTCGATGCATTAAAATCCTACTTCATCAAACATATCTCCTACGAACTTAAAATACCACTAAATGTCATTCAAAATCATGTTATGGACATGCAAGCGTCACAAAATAGCACACACAAGGAAGTGACTATCACAAAAGAGACTGTTGATTCGATTCGTAATTTATTGTCCATTGTGAATGATACACTTGATCTTACTCATATCGAATCAGAACAGTTGACGCTCAAGCCTGAAGATATCAGTCTGACTAAATTCTTGAAATATATTGTTTCCTTGGTTGCACGTCGCGCTAAAGAACAGGGTATCCATATTAAAGTAGAGAATAAAGTCCCCTACCCTACCTTTAAGGGTGACGAAAAACGACTTAAACAGGCTTTTTTTAATATCTTAACCAACACTGTTAAATACAAAATGACAAAAGGGCCCCTTATACTTTGCACCCAAGAGAAAGTCATTGAAAAGCGTGACTATCTATGCTTTTCAATTACAGGCAGCGGTTTTAACATGGAAAAATTTGATACCCATCAATCCCTTCAAACCAGCCCGATGGACAAGGAGGAGGATGCTTTTCTCGTCAGCAATCATCCTTTTATGAACGAGCTACTGGGCTTAACGCTTGTTAAGAGAATCATTGATCTCCATGGTGGGTGGCTCCAGCTTGAAAAACTTGAAGCGTCCCAAAACGAAAGCATGCTAACCTTTAATATTTATATTCCCCGTTATCCCATTTCCACAGACATTGAGTGTGTGCCTCCTCTGAAAAAAGATTAAAGAAAATATCATTCAAAAACCTTATATCTATGGCAAGGGGGTTCATAGATGAGGTTTTTAATGAAAAATTAAAGATTTTATTCTATCCTTGGTCTGTGATATCAGTTTGGCGACAACGATAGTGAGACTCTTATACATCGGCAAAAATGCTTGAAATTTTTTTGAAAAACAACCATTACTTACAGAACATTCGAAAAAGCTATGTAGACTTTGCAAGAAACAGCGTGATCTTGTGACACAGGATCTTTTAATTGAGTTCATCGATGAACTCGAAAAATTTGCCTGGATAGCGAAGAGCTGCACGAAATAGGGTTTTAGTTTTTAAATGCGCACGAACTATCTTGAAGTCTTTGTAGGAACCATTGTTCTTATTATTGCTGCGATCTTTTTTTCTCATGCTTATCAAGCCAATAAATCGAGCTCAGGTTATAATTTTCATCTCAAAGCAAACTTTGAACGCGTGGATGGCATTTTGGATGGCAGTGACATCAAACTACGCGGTGTAAAGGTCGGAGAGGTTACCGCCCTCACACTCACAGGTGAAAAATTAATGGCTGAGCTTACGCTCAGTTTCTATAAAGATTATCATTTCCCCATTGATTCTCTTGCGGAGATTGCCAGTGATGGCCTTATGGGGTCCAAGTATGTGGCGATTGTTCCAGGGGAGAGCGAACAACATCTCAAAGAGGGTGATACGCTTTCATACACCCAGTCCTCCATCAGCCTTGAGTCTCTTATTGCGAAATTTGTTTTTACACCTAAGGAAAAGTGACACATTCCTATCCTATGTTAAGAACACGTCACGTTAGGAGGTTGATAGAACGAGCAATGCCACACTCTTTTGCGCAGAGGGGGATATTTTGATAGATAGAAAGTGGGGAAGAGAATTGATCTCCTTCACAGAAAAAGTTACATCTGTCATAGCGAGATGATCTGAAAACGAATCGAGATACACAATGATACAAGAAATAGTTCACCATCATCATGAAGGATGCTCTCATGGGTATGAGCACGAAGACGATGGGATTCACATTCATAAAGCAAGTGACTTTGATGGTATGCGGCATGCAGGACGGGTTGCGGCGCGCGTACTCGATTTCATTGCACCTTTTGTCAAAGAGGGCGTGACAACGAATGAACTGGATACGCTTTGCTACGATTATATTATGAAAGAAGGCGTTATTCCTGCTTGTCTAGACTATAAAGGTTACCCCAAAACAATTTGCACGTCCGTTAATCACGTGGTTTGTCACGGTATCCCCTCCGATAAAAAGCTGCAAAACGGAGATATTATTAATATCGATGTGACAGTGATCAAAGACGGATGGCATGGCGACACAAGCCGAATGTTTAAAGTGGGGAAGATCCCCCTTCGTGCAGAAAAATTAATCGACGTAACCTATGAAGCGATGATGCGTGGCATTGAGGTGATCAAACCCGGTGCGACGTTGGGTGACCTTGGTCATGCGATCCAATCGTACGCTGAAAAAAATGGTTTTTCTATTGTCAGGGACTTTTGTGGTCATGGCATCGGCAAAATTTTTCATTCTGCACCTAATATTCTCCACTATGGCAAACCTGGTGAGGGTGTCGAGCTCAAAACAGGTATGTTCTTTACTGTTGAACCGATGGTGAATACAGGGCGCTTCGATGTGAAAATCCTCGAAGACGGTTGGACAGCTGTTACGCGCGATCGTTCTCTCTCAGCTCAATTTGAACATACCCTTGGCGTGACAGAAACAGGGTATGAAATCTTTACGGTTTCTTAAAAGATCGCAACGATGCCAGAAAAAGAAAACCCTCACTATCTCGGTCATAGGCAGCGTCTAAAAGAGAGATTTTCAAAAGCTCCTGATGCCCTCGCAGATTATGAGCTTTTAGAACTCTTCCTTTTTCTTGTGCTCCCAAGAACTGATGTGAAACCCCTCGCCAAAGAACTTTTAAAACATTTTCCTACATTTTCAGAGCTGCTCAACGCTGATAAAAACCGTTTGAAAGAGATCAAAGGGGTTGGAGATTCTGTTGTTTTAGCCATCAAACTTATTGGCACTTTATCGAGGCGGTTACTTCAGCAAAATCTTCAAAAGAAACAATCTCTTTCAAGTGCCAGTGACGTTATTGAGTATTGTCGTCAAAAAATCGCTTTTAGTTCTGTTGAGAGTCTTATGATCCTCTTTTTGGATAATAATAATGGCATTATTGTGGATGAGATCATCCAGCGTGGTACAGTGGATGCCACGGCTATTTATCCACGGGAAATTCTTAAGCGATCCCTCGAAGTGGGGGCATCTTCTATTATTCTTGCTCACAATCATCCTAGTGGCGATCCCACACCCTCATCGGAGGATATTTTGATGACTCACGAGGTAATACGCGGTGCAACGCCGTTGAATATTGCTGTTCTTGATCATATTGTTGTCGGTCACACAGAGGCTGTGTCACTGAGATCGTTAGGGGCAATGGATGTGTCTTGAAAATTTCATGAAACGACCTACACCACGTGCATGTAAAAAGGTATCGTCTTGTCTATAAAATTAAAGTTTCTGAGAGTGTTACAATCACTGTTGAAGATTTTCCATGTTTGAACTCGATAATTTAATCGCCCGGCTATCAAGACTTCCGGGGCTTGGGCAACGCTCAGCACGACGGTTAGCGTTGCATTTACTTAAAAAACGTGAGCAGCACCTAAGGCCTTTAATTGAGAGCCTCCAAGGGGCTTATACAGGTGTCAAAGTCTGTTCTACATGTTTTAATCTTGATAGTCATAATCCTTGCGTTATCTGTAGAGATCCAAAGCGACAGGGAGAGACGCTCTGTATTGTGGCTGACGTGGGAGATTTATGGGCATTGGAGCGCACAAGCTATTTTAAAGGACATTATCATGTATTAGGAGGGCTTCTTTCCGCTATGGATGGTATGGGCCCTGATAGACTGACTTTAAGTGAACTCATCGAGCGTCTGGGAAAAGGTGTCTACACCGAGGTTATCTTTGCACTCAACGCCACGATTGACGCACAAACGACCATGCACTATGTCATAGGCCAGCTGAAACACCTCGCTCTCAATTTTACAAGTTTAGCAAAGGGAGTTCCTTTAGGAGGGGAGCTTGATTATCTCGATGACGCCACACTCTCCATCGCTATACAGAAGAGACAAAGTATTTAACAGTACTTATAAGCAGATTGATTTTACTACAATAAGGATATACTATCTGTATATTCAAACAATTAAATAGAGGTATCAGTCTAAATGATTAAGAATCATTTTTCACGTTTTACATTTTTATTATTTTTTTCATCGACCCCACTTTTTTCGTTCTCTCCTGTGACAGAAACAGTTGATCAACTGAAAAAAACAACAAGTGACAAGCAACAACTTTTTAAAGATCTTACATCGTTCTACTTTATCGATCGCTCAGAAGAAAGTGACAAAATCCGTGGCGAAGTCTACTATACAATGCTAGGGGGCAATGGACTTGAGAAGGTTCAGAATAACTCCCCCGAGCGTGTCAAAGAACTAAGAGACTGGGCCCTCGAGTTGTTTTTAAGAGAGCAATTGAATCCTTCCAAAGAAAATAGTAAGCCCCTCGAAAATATTCTCAAAGCTAGGGAAAATATTGGAGATTCTGATAACGAACATACTTTCGCCATCGTATTAATCGCGAAGATAGCCGAATTCGTTAGCCTAAAAGATCATTTTGAAAAGTCTTTTGACGCAAATGCTTTTGATAAATGGATTCGTGAAGATGAGAATATAAATAACCTCGGATCGTTTAAAGAGATTTTCTTGGATTGTTTTACTCGCCATTCAAAGGGTGAAGTTTTAAGAAGATTTATTTCTGATTTAGATCTTGATAAGAAGCGCAAGGACCTTCGTTTGGCTACTTTTTGTCACGAAAATGACTTTACGCCAAATTCTGTATCCCTTGACTTTTCTATAGGTCAGAAGCCTTTCAAGGGAACGTTTTCTCATACAACCAGTAGTAATTTTTCTTACACACTCCAAGGGCAAGCAACCGTCCTCCCTCAAGAGGATAATTCTGAAGAGCATTATTATGACTTCACAGCCACGAAGGGAATTTTGGAAAAAAATCTCCATGCCCCCATCGTGCGCTACGGTATTATCAAGAACTTACTGAAGGTCACTGGCGAAGAAAGTGAAGATATTTATGATAAGGTAAAAAACTACTTTAAAGACAAAAAAACAGAAATCTCATTAGTCCTGGCTGAGATGGAAAATTTCCACAAAGAAGTTACGAAGAAAGAAAGAAAAACAGAACCCAAGAAAACAAGAAAAAAAGGCATAGCAGACAATATATATCATAACCTGTTTTCTGCTGAGGCATGTCAGGAACTTTTGAATAATTATACCAAAACACCTGACGTTGGTTCGTTTGATAACATCCTTTCTTATATCTCATACCGTGAGTTTATGCGATTCAAAGGTTCAAAGTCTAAGAAGCAAGATAGCTTCAGTCTAGCCGTAAATCAATATTATCGCCCTGGCCCTGATGTAAAGGATCGTAAGGTACTTATTGATTATGATGGTCAATCTATGATTATTGATAATCTCACCGTAACATTGAATCCTGAACCGTCCATGGAAGGATAAATTAAAAAAGCACGGGTCAAGCGTCAAAGATACTCTGGGCGCTTGGTCCCTCCTTCATTTTCGGTATCGACACGACTTTGTAAATTTATCTTGTAAAGTTACCCGCATAAGCTTTAGGCGTGGATATGCATCTGGCCTCATTGCGTCTTTGCTTTACCGCCTGCATGGCTGTCTTGGGCAGCTCGTACAAGCGTACTTCTTAGCTGACGAAAACCCTGTCCCCACAATCGCTTGGAGAAATGGTCGGGGCGATAGGATTTGAACCTACGACATCCTGCTCCCAAAGCAGGCGCGCTACCAGACTGCGCCACGCCCCGATGTTCTTTGGCTGATGTTCTTGTTTATATACCACACAGAATACTTTGCCAAGTGTTAAGTTTGAGTTAAGAAAGTTTTAGAAGGACTCCTGAAGGGCTTTTTCTAATGCCCCACACAGATGGTGATAGATCACAAGATGAGCTTGCTGAACAAGAGAAGTCATCGATGAGGGTACGGCTATGACGATATCAGCGTGGGAGGAAACGCTGTCACTGTAAGAGCCGATGAGGGCAATCGTTACCATACACTTTTCTTTGGCGACTTGAAGGGCTCTCATAATATTAGGAGACTGACCACTTGTCGTTATACCAACGAATACCCCCTCCTCTTGCCCAAGCCCTTCCACTTGACGGGCAAAGATTTCTTCATAACCAAAATCGTTGCTAATCGCCGTAGCAAGAGCGCCCGAGTTGCTAAGGGCCATAGCATTGACAGCACGGCGATTGACACGGTAACGACAGACAAGTTCCGCTGCAAAGTGCTCCGCATCAGCGGCTGATCCGCCATTACCACAAAGAAGAATAGGTTTATTCAGTGCAATAGCTCTCAACAAAGCATCATATGTGCGCTCCACAGCTTCTTTGAGAGCCCTATCCTCTAAACACTTCTCGAGGACTGCAATGCTTTCTTGCAAGTAACGACCTAAGCTTATCGGCATTGATTCATCCTTTCCATCAAGGAGAGTTGTGTTTTTGGGCGACGTACCTCAAGCCATCCCAAATGTGACCAGGTGCACACAGACACGTCGATTGGAAGATTCTTTTTAAGAGCTCCAAGAATCTCCTTACGCATAAGAAGAGATAGATCGCCTGCAAAATCCACAATGATATTGCCAGAAAGCTGTAATTGATAAAAGAGCTTTGGAATACGACGTGCGGCTTCATGATTAAGAACTTTCAGTGATGAGCATGTTCCTTGATTCACATCAATACTTGTCAACGTGCTTGTGTATTCTATGAGAAGCTGCCCCCCCGAAGGAAGCCGTATCCAGGGCGTTTCAACAACCTCTGCCCATACATCGTGGACACTAAAAGATGCAAAAACATCCTCACATGAAAAGTGCGCTTTTGTACCCATCGGAAAGCGATCGATAACCTTGGATATCTCGTTAAAGTCATCAATATGATCGGTGTAGATCTCCTCAAGCGTGTACATATCCATCAATCGTTGGAGATTTGTGCGTCCCTTTTGGATCAAACCAAGCGATGGGCTATGAGACATCGCTTCCCAATCGGCAGCTGTTTGCTCGAGAGATCGCAAGAGATTCTTCGCTGATAGCGTCAGAGCTTTACTTCTAAAAATAATTTTCCCTGGGCGGTTGGCGAGAAAAGAACGCCCCAGGGACAAAAGACCCTCTGTCTCCTCTTTCATCAGAGAGGAAGACACATTCAAGCCCTTTTGATGGGGAAAATACATAAAACAAGGAGTGATGAGTGTCACAGTTTGGGTCAGTTGTTCTCCCTTTCTAAGGAGGCCCTTGCTGAGTTCACCTTTATCAAAAAAGGCTTCTCGCTTAATCTGAACAAAAAGCTTATCACCTTCTTTGAGGCCAACGGGCTTATTCAAAATTCCAGGACGTTCTAGGCCCATATCAACCAGAGCAAAAGCCCCTACTATTTTTTGAACACGACCATAAAAAACAGATTCAACAGTAGCCTTCTGATCAAGAGCATCCCTATCAAAAGAAAGGTAATCCCCACCATCAAACACAGCAAGCTGCCGCCCGTATGCACCACGGTGGACAAAAAGCCTCATTATTTTTGGCGAAACGTGATACGCCCCTTGCTAAGATCGTAAGGTGTCATCTCAACAGTAACCGTATCCCCTACAAGAACACGGATACGATTCTTTCGCATGCGCCCAGAGGTATGGGCAAGGATTACATGCTCATTTTCAAGCTTCACACGAAACATAGCATTGGGGAGGAGTTCGGTTACAACACCTGTGAATTCAATAAGGTCTTCTTTTGACATGCCCCGCCTAAGTTTGCCGTGCGTACGTTTATCTATCTACTCTCTTAGATGCAATGAATTTCTGGCTACGTCAAGTCATTTGTGTAGAAACCTTCAAAGGTCGTGGTTTGGTTTGTGCCGAGTGGGCCAGGGATAATGGAGATCACCCAAGTGACACTTGATAGCTTCGGCTTGGAGGCGAATCTCACTTTGGCCTGAAAAAAGAAGATGTACGTTGACGTAGCCTGGCTTTTCCTCCGCTTGGAGGGAGAGAAGGTTGAGGGGATGTCTCTCAACGCTACGATGGAATCCTTTATGATGAACAGCTCGAACATGTCTGAAACAAAGACCGGAATGCACACGATGATAAAGGGGTTCACCCTTAAAAAAGTGCCCATCATGCTCCCAACAAAACCGATTGCATAGGGCACTGAACGTCCCCTCCTCTTGATTAAAATAAAGGCTATGCAAAGGCAATAAAGCATCTTGCATATGCGCTGCTATAATATGCAAATCATCCCGATCTTCTGCTTTTACTTTGAGAGCAGGCAAGCTGAAACTATCCAAATCTTATTCTCCTTTTCCACGAATACGTTCAATATGAGCACCACACTGTCTGAGTTTACTTTCTACTGATTCATAACCACGATCAATGTGATAAACGCGGTCAATGATTGTTTCACCTTCGCCAGCAAGCCCCGCCATGACAAGAGAAACGGAAGCACGCAAATCCGTAGCCATCACAGGAGCCCCTTTGAGGGGGGTCCCTCCACGCACAAGGGCGCTTGAACCATGAACAGTAATATTAGCACCCATACGGCATAATTCCGGCACATGCATGAAGCGATTCTCAAAGATCGTTTCTGTAATCATAGACGCCCCCGTGGCAACTGCCATCAGTGCCATGAATTGTGCTTGAAGATCTGTGGGGAAGCCTGGGAAAGGTTCTGTCATGACATCCACACCACGGAGCTCTCCCCCCTGGATACGAAATCCATTCGGCACAAGAGTACAGGTAATCCCTGCGTGCTCCAACACACTTTGGACGGTTGAAATAAGATCAAGAGATGTTTGATGAAGTGTGATATCACCTTGTGTCATCGCGGCTATCATCGCATAGGTGCCTGTTTCAATGCGATCAGGGAGAACAGTATGCTCAGCCCCCTGAAGGTCTGTAACCCCCTCAATAAGAATTGTATCTGTGCCTGCCCCTTCGATTTTTGCACCCATCGTCGTTAAGCATTTGGCAAGGTCAATGATCTCAGGCTCCCGTGCGGCGTTAATCAGTCGTGTTGTCCCTTTAGCAAGCACTGCTGCCATCATCAAATTTTCCGTTGCCGTAACAGAAACAAGAGGCATGCTGATGTCCCCGCCACGTAACCCAGAGGAAGGAGCCTTTGCATGGATATAACCATTCTCAAGGGTAATAGTCGCACCTAATTTCTCCAACCCCATTAAATGAATATCCACAGGCCGCGTTCCAATAGCACAGCCCCCCGGGAGTGAAACAACAGCTGAACCATAACGCCCAACAAGGGGACCCAGAACCAAGATAGAAGCACGCATCCGCCGCACAATCTCATAAGGCGCCACATCTGATTGAAGAGAAGGTGTATGCACTGTAATCTCTGGCAGAGCACTCTTTTCAACAACAACACCATGCTGATAAAGCAGATCAAGCAAGCAATGGACATCTGCGAGATTAGGGATATTACTGAAAGTGACAGGTTTATCTGTAAGCAATCCAACCGTCAACAGGGGAAGTGCTGCATTTTTTGCACCGCTGACAGTAATAGAACCTACAAGAGGTCTACCGCCAAGTATACGAATTTTATCCATTTTTATTGCTTTTTAGAGTTTTGGTAAAGTAACACCTTGTTGCCCCATATATTTACCTTTCCGGTCCTTATAGGATATTTCACAAAGGTTCTCCGCTTTTAAAAATAAGAACTGGCACGCCCCTTCATTCGCATAAATTTTAGCAGGAAGAGGTGTTGTATTCGAGAATTCTAACGTCACGTGCCCTTCCCACTCAGGTTCAAGGGGTGTCACATTGACGATAATCCCACAACGTGCGTAGGTTGACTTGCCAAGACAAATAATAAGAACATCCCTTGGCACACGAAAGTACTCCACCGTACGCCCTAAAACAAAACTGTTCGGAGGAATAATACACGCGTCAGCTTCCCTATCAATGAAACTATGGGGCGAAAACTCCTTGGGATCCACCATAGCGTTGTCAATATTGGTAAAAATTTTAAATTCTCGCGATACTCTGGCATCGTAACCGTAAGAAGAAAGACCGTAAGAAATAACACCTTTACGCTCAAGATGCTCCACAAAGGGATCAATCATACCTTTGTGAGCATGCTTGCGTATCCAATGATCAGGAAGTATGGGCATGAACTTTCAGTGTTTATCGCCTCGTGGGATCAATATAACCGGAAAAGCTTGGAAAGGGTAGAGAGTTTATCAGAGTTTGAAAAGATCAACGAAGGGCTTGAAGGAAATCGTTGTCTGAAGATGAAGCAGTTGACGAAAGTGACTAACATGAAACAGACATAGCATGCCCATGTTAGCCTTTAAACCAGAATAATTATAAATTTATATTTCTTTTTCAAAGTAGTTTTTATTTTTTTCTTCTAAAATACAAATGAGATGATCTAATTTTTCATCGGAAACATCATCCGGGTCAAAATCCTGTAGATTTCCCAGTCCTTGCTTGCATGCTTTCATCTGGGTTTCTTTTATTTTGAAAGCGATTCCAATATTTTCTTTTCCAAGAGCTCTTTGATAGAGATCATCTAGATCACTTAAATAATCTTTCAATGAAGCTTGTTTTTTAGACATGCCACCCTCCCTATTCCGTTTATCTCCAAGGATCCTTCCCTGGGATGTTACTGTATCATAAAGTTTTACTTTGACTATAACGAGAGATGTCCCGACATGAAGTTTCACACAGGATAAAAGAGCGCTCCCCTTGACAGTTATAACACCGTAAGCAATGATCTGGGTTAAAGGTTGACAGCCAAATTATAGAGAAGCTTTTTTGTGAAGACGATTCCGAATTATTTGACACTCCTTCGCATTTTCCTCATTCCTGTAATGATGGCGGCTTTTTATGTGGAAAGTTCACTCGGATCTTGGATTGCAGCGCTATCCTTCGTTGCTGCATGCGTCACAGACTACCTCGATGGGTTGGTGGCACGGCTCCTTTCCCAGACATCTAAGCTTGGCCAATTTCTCGATCCTACAGCAGACAAGCTTCTTGTCGCATCAACCATTCTCCTTCTTGCAGGCTTTGATAAATTAAGCCGCCCTAGTCTTATTCCCGCTGTAATCATTCTTTGCCGTGAAATCCTCGTATCCGGGCTCCGCGAGACGCTCCTCGAACTTCAAGTACCCATGCCCGTAACACGCCTTGCTAAGTGGAAAACAGCCATCCAAATGGCGGCTCTCAGTGGCCTTATGGTGGACGATGCGATCAAATTTGGAGGAACTGTACACTTCATGGGTGAAGGACTCCTGTGGCTCGCTGCATTCCTTACCCTGCTAACTGGCTACAGCTATATCCGCGCCGGACTGAAGCATTTTTAGAAGGAGAAAAACATCGATACCCTTCGCATGGTTTAGTGATCTTCACGACGATCATGATCAAGCACGTCTCCCATGTTATCAAGACCTTCACTCAGCTCGTCCGTATCTTCAATGAGCTCATCAGCAGCACTGTCACCCAGATCCTCTGGAACGTCCAACGCGTCATGCAATGCCAGATCATCCATAGCAGCATTCCTTCCATCTTCAAGAGCAGCTTGGCGACCACGACGACCACGCGTTTGAGCAATCAATTCATATGATGCATGACATTTAGGGCAAGCAACAGGAGATTTCTGCAAATCGTAAAAACGAATACCACACGCTTGACATGTACGCTTAACACCCCACTCAACTTTAGCCATGAATTCTCTTCCTTCTCATTTCTACAAAAAAGACAATGGTGCTCCAGCTTAATCAGACTCATATAACAAATCAATGCCTATCACACGACAACCGTCCACTTCCTCTATAAATTTTAGAGGATATCACCTCTCTCCAATGTGTTTTATCCTACGTTTTTTGGCGAGTTCCACCTGCCTTTGACGACTAGCAGCGGCAGCCATTTTCTTTGGGCTCATCGTTCCATAGCAATGGGAACAGTGCACTCCTTCACGGTAGTACGGTGAGTGTTTGTCTTCTTTCGAAACAGGCCAACGGCAACCGTAACACGTATCAAAATCACCCACATCTAGCCCATGGGTTACGGACGTACGATGGTCAAAAACAAAGCACGCTCCTTCCCATAAGCTCTCTTCTTTGGGTATATCTTCAAGATATTTCAAGATCCCCCCTTTAAGGTGATAAACCTCTTTAAACCCCTGCTCGAGCATATAAGAAGAAGCCTTTTCACAACGAATACCCCCTGTGCAAAACAAAGCAACGAGCGTGTGTTCCTTTGGATCGAGATTCTTCGCTACATACATGGGGAACTCACGAAAAGTGCGGATATTCGGATCGCGTGCCCCTTTGAAAGTGCCGATCTGATACTCATAGTCATTGCGTGTATCAAGCACAACAACATGGGGATCTTGGATAAGAGCATTCCACTCATTAGGAGCCAGATAAGTGCCTACTTTTTTATGGGGGTCAGTCCCAGGAACACCCAATGTAACAATTTCTTTTTTGAAAAGAACCTTCATGCGATAAAATGGATGATCATCTGCCCAAGACTCTTTGTACTCAAGGTCAGCAAAACGAGGATCCATAAGCAAATACGAGCGGATCCTATCAATGCTTCCGCGCTCCCCTGAGATTGTACCATTAATCCCCTCTTCAGCAAGGAGCAATGACCCTTTGATCCCCAGACGTTTGCATTCCCTTAAAAGTGGATCGCGCAGATCTTTGTAATCAGAGAGGTTTACAAATTTATAGAGCGCTGCAATGACAATGGGAGACATGTTCTTTCACAATAAGTGTCTTATATGCTTTAAGAGTGTATGTAGCTTAAAAAAAGTAAAAAAACAATAAAACCCTGCATCATTCCTCCCAGATACATGCCCTAGCAAGAGATTTACCCGAAAGCATCTCAAACTGACCTACCAATAAAGAAGGACATAAGATCATTGACACAATTTGTTGTGAGAGGATAGTTGCTTTTATAACCGCAATCTCGATATAGCATGAGAGTTAAGTCCCTTAAACCTTAGAAGTAAGAGTTTTTACCTATGCAAAGCACGACCCAACAAGACAAAGCCTCACAAAAGACAGTGCAATCTGCGCCATACCCTCTTCAATTTATCGATCTCCATGCACAACAGCACAGAATCCGTGACAAAATTGATGCGCGTATTCAAAAAGTTCTTGAACATGGAGGATACATTATGGGCCCAGAGGTTTTTCAATTGGAAAAGGCTCTTTCTCTTTTTTGTGGTGCTAAGCATAGTATAAGCTGTGCCAATGGAACGGATGCCCTTGGGCTTATTCTAATGGCAAAGGGGGTAGGAGCCGGTGATGCTATTTTTGTTCCAGCGTTTACTTTTGCAGCCACTGCGGAGGTTGTTGCTTGGGTGGGGGCAACACCCATCTTTATTGATAGTGACCCAAACACGTTCAATATGTGCCCCCAAAGCCTCAAACATGGCATCGAGAAAACAAAAGTCCTTGGTCTGAAACCGACAGCCATTATTTCTGTGGATCTGTTCGGTTTACCCGCTGACTATGATGCGCTACAAAGCATTGCGAATGAGAATAAACTATGGATTTTGGATGATGCAGCGCAAGGGTTTGGGGGCGTTTACAAAGGGCGCAAGATCGGTACACTTGGTCTTGCTACTGCCACAAGCTTTTTCCCAGCAAAACCTTTGGGATGCTACGGTGATGGCGGTGCCATCTTTACCGATGATGATGAGCTTGCTGCAATTATCAGAAGCCTACGCGTGCATGGGCAAGGCTCAGACAAGTATGATAACGTGAGGGTTGGGATAAACGGTCGCTTGGATACACTGCAAGCTGCCATTTTGATCGAGAAGCTCGCAATTTTTGAGGATGAAATTGAGGAACGTAATGTGATTGCCTCCCATTATAATCAAGGGCTTGAAGACATCGTCCGCACACCAAAGATTTTTGACACAATGACATCCACATGGGCCCAGTACACGATTCTCCTTAACCGCACAGTGGATCGCGGTGCCATTTTGGCAGCTCTCAAAGAGAAAGGCGTTCCAACAGCTATCTATTATCCAAAACCGCTCCACCAGCAAATCGCTTACAAAGACTATCCTTCTGCCACACTTTCTCTCCCTGTTGCAGAAGATTATGCAAGCCGCGTTCTAAGTTTGCCGATGCATCCTTATCTGACACGTGATGATCAGGATTATATCATCACTGCTCTTCGAGAAGTCGCGACATTCTAGATAGTCGTTGCAATGAAAGTAGGATTGCCTTTTTAAGGGTTTTATAGGATATTTTTAGAAAGGTCTTTACTGTAAAATAGCTAAAACTAATTTGATGAAAAATTTCCTATTATTCTGTTTCCTTATTCTATTTTTTTCTTTCTCTCCTCTTTTTGCGCAAAAATATGCAGATATTCTGATGGATGCCGAGACGGGAGAGATACTCCATCAAGTAGACGCTGATGGTCATCGGTTTCCTGCTTCCTTAACAAAAATGATGACCCTCTATGTCATTTTTAGTAGACTCCGGGCCAAGAAAATTCGTATGGATACACAATTTTCTGTTCCCCATTGTGCAACGACGGTGGAACCGAGCAAGCTAGGCCTTCGAAACGGCCAAAGGATTTCAGTAAAAGAGATTGTTCTGGGACTGATTACCAAATCTGCAAATGATGCTGCTGTTACTGCTGCTGTTGGTATTTCTGGCAGCATCACGGCATTTTCTAGGATCATGAATGATACCGCGCATACGCTTGGAATGAAAAGATCCCATTTTTACAATCCAAATGGCCTTCCTGATGCAAGACAACTGACAACAGCTAAGGATATGGCCCTTTTATCACGTGCACTTGTGCACCACTTCCCTGAGTATTACAAATTGTTTAAAACGCGGATTTTTACTTTTATGGGCCATTGCCACGCAAATCACAACCGCTTGCTTGGCCAAGTCGAAGGGCTTGATGGTATTAAAACGGGGTGGTTTAGACGTGCAGGATCCAATCTGGCAGCATCCGCACTACGCATAGTAAATGGAAAACCAAGAAGGCTTATTGCCGTTGTTCTGGGTGGAGAGAATCGTTTCGCACGGGACGAGCGCATCAAAGAACTCCTAGTAACAGGATTCGCCATACTCTCAAAGAGCAATAAACTAAAAACTGAGCAACTCAATTACCCTAAAAAAATCTTGACCTCTACTCCCTTGATAGATAAGGCAGATCCTATTGGTGACCTAATTCATAAGGAGTCTCACGTTCAGAATAAAAGGATACAGCAGACAGAGAATAAAGCAAAAAATAACGCAGATGCTCCGGCTCTACCATCTAAACTTTCGAGAAAATTCCTAGCAAAGCCGCTTGGATCCAAAAAACCTCTTCCATCGTACGTTTGGGTAAAAGGTAGGCCCTCCTCTGCTGCACTTGCAAAAACAAAGAAGCCTAAGAAAATCACCAAACGGATTAAAAAAGTAAAAAGGACGAGCTAAATTTTTGCTTGTCAATTCTTATTTTTCCTATAAAGTTCATTTTTTGCTGATTGTTTTTCTCTTTTCTATACCTTTTTTGCGCTTAGTTGTTGTGTTTTGATGGGTGTTTGGCGCAGGAGAACAATGCTGATGCGGCGGTTTTGTGGTGAGAAAGGATCCGTCTTGACAAAGGGTTCTTTAGCTTCTTTGCCAATGACAGATAAAAAGCGCGTATCACTTAACCCCGTTTCCTCTAACGCCCGCCTGCTTGCATTCGCTCGATCTACTGATAATTCCCAATTTGTATAATCCTTTGTGCTATAAGGCGTTGCATCCGTATGCCCCGACACAGAGAGTTTATTGGGAACTTTTTGGATGATGTGACCCACTTGTTTAAGAAGTTTTCGGGTATGATCATACATTTTGCTACTTCCATTGGGAAACATAGATTTTTCATGTTGATCGACAATTTGAATGCGCAGACCTTCTAGGGTCTCATCAATAAGAAGGTTTTTGAGCCATTCCTTGAGTTCTGGGTCATTCGTAAGAGCTTTTTCAATCTCTTTCTTGATAGAATCAAAGCTTGCTTGTTCTGTGACAATGCGCTGTTGTTCTTCTGCTTCTCCATCCACATCGCGAGCATCAACACGGGCCTCTTGCTCTCCACCAGCCCCCTTTTCTTGTGGTTTGGATTCTTTAATGCTCATGGGATTCCTAGATGATTCGGCGGACTTTTCTTGGCTTGTGATAGAGTCACCCATCATGACGTTTGTTCCTCCGCCAGCATGCGATTCAATCGCCACAGGGTCAAAATAATTCGCAATCCCACGTTTTTGCTCCTGATCTGTTGCGTTTAAAAGCCACATGAGAAGGAAAAAAGCCATCATTGCGGTTACAAAGTCAGCATAAGCAATTTTCCAAGCTCCTCCGTGGTGGCCTTCATGCCCCCCTTTCTTTACCTTCTTTATGATAATGGGTTTGTCGTCCGCCATTTAACTAGGCCCAGCTGTAAGAGTGTTAATCGCTTCTTCCAGTTCGTAGAAAGTCGGCCGGAAAGGGAGTTCGATGGACTTGCGTGCAAACTCGATGGCGATGGCAGGAGCATAGCCATTCATATAGGCGAGAATGCCTGACTTCATACACTCAAAATACTTTGCCTCAGAGTCATAGATTGCTTTTAAACTTGAGGCCATAGGGCCCACAAAACCATAGGCGATCAGCACTCCTGAAAACGTACCAACAAGGGCTCCCCCGATGTAGTGACCGAGGATCTCCGGTGGAGAATTAATATGCCCCATGGTTTTAATGACACCAAGAACAGCAGCAACAATCCCAAGGGCAGGTGTCCCATCTGCCATGGTTTGGACAGCACCCGAGAGCTGCCCGCGTTCATGATGGTGGATAGCAATCTCCTCATTCATGAGGTCTTCCATTTGATGGGGATTTTCGGCTCCCATTGTCAGCATACGCATATAATCACAAAAAAACGTCACAGCTTCATGACGTCCTAAGAATTTGGGAAACTTTTGAAAAATATCACTTTCTTCGGGTTTTTCTATATGAGCCTCCAAGGCGAGCATTCCTTTGCTTTTAGCAAGCTTGAACGTTTGAAAGAGCATTGTGAGAAGCTCGGTATAGTCTTCTTTTGCAAAAAGGGATCCTTTGAAAACATCCCCAAGAGCTCCTGGAAGATGGGAGAGAACGTGTTTTGGCGTTCCAATAACAAGAGCACCGATAGCAGCACCAAAAATGATAACAAACTCAAAAGGCTGCCAGAGGACAGCAACACTTCCCCCCATAGCGGCGTAACCACCAAGGACACAGCCTAGAACAACACTCAAGCCAATTAAAAAGAACATAAATGAAGGAGAACCCTGCTTTTGTCGTTCACCGACTTATCCACGGATAGTATCGCATGAACTCATTAACGATTTATAAAGGAACCCTAAAAAAATATAATAGGTGTTAATCACAAGAATTATTATGTTGGAGCATTTTACTTATGCCTTGCTTTTTGAAGACACAGGTCTTTTATGCCACTCTTTTATCCTATGCATTTTCGTCAGGTTTTACCTATGGAGAACCTATCCCCGTGCGCCAAGTCGATAGAACAGCATCGTTAGCGCCCCATTTTTCTTTTGCGGACATTGTCGGAAAGGTATCGCCTGGCGTTGTCAATATCCAAGTGTTTTATGAACGGCTGTACGTTCATCCCTTTTTTGCTGATCCTTTTTTTCGATCTTTCTTCAACCTTGGAGATTCTGTTCCTGCAGAAAAGGTACAAGAGCAATCTGTTGGTTCTGGCACCATTGTAAGCAAAAATGGGATTGTTCTCACGTGTGCCCACGTGGTTGAGGGGGGAAGCAAGATCATAGTGCATTTAAAGGATGGAAATTCTTATACAGCCAAAGTCATCTTTTCAAATCGTGAGGAAGACCTTGCATTCTTGCAATTGGAAGGCATCGAGGAAACAACAAACTTAACTGTTGTGGAACTAGGGGACTCAGAAAAAGTACGTGAGGGGGATTGGGCTATTGCCATTGGGTATCCTAACGGTGAACCCCTTGTGACAGCTGGAATTATTTCATCTAAAAAAGCAACGCTAAAGGGGAGATCTGTTCTCAAAACCCAAGCTGAACTTGGTCCTGGAAACTCAGGAGGTGCTCTCATTAACATGGAAGGTAAGCTCATTGCCGTGCCGAATGCCATTTTGGCGAAACTGCAGACCCTTACAAAACATGGCTTCGCCATTCCTGCCGCTGTTGCTTCGAAATATCTTAAGGATAGCGGAAAGAACGGTACAATCCGAGAGCCATGGCATGGTCTAACAGTCGACACCCTATCAAAGCGTTTAAATGAAAGTTCCATAGATTCCTCTCGTCAAGGAGAAGGGGTTATTGTCCGCTCACTCCACCCTAAAAGCCCTGCCATCAAAAAAGGTCTTACCCCAGGATCTGTTATTACAAAAATAAACGGACAAGTCGTAAAAAACATGAGCGATTTCCACGGTCTCATGGATACTTTTGGTGTAGGCGATATCGTTCGACTCAGTTTAAAAAGCAACGGGGAAGAAAAAACAGTTGACTATATCGTTGTTGAAAAGCCTCACACTCAATTAGGAGGGATTGTCACCCTCAAAAAAGGTCCCCTCGCTGGCCTCACTCTTAGCTCTTTAACATCTGCATCACGGCATGAATACAAGATCCCTTCTGACTTAAGAGGCGTCGTTGTCACACGTATCGCAGAGGGCAGCACTGTGCGTACTTTGGGCATACAGGAAGGCGATGTTATTCAGCGCATGAATGGCCAAGATATAGCATCTCCAGAAGATATTGAGAAAATCAACACAGACCGTCATGTTTCTCTCTTGATTAATCGCCAAGGAGTTTACATTGAAACAGCCTATCACTTTGGAAGATAGTTCAAAAACAAGAAATGTCACCCTTCTCCTCTCTTTCAGGTTCTAATGGGAGACTCACCGCTTGACCTTCTTGGCCCTCACAAGTGAGGGCACGTTTTAAACGTACCTAAAAGTATCTTGAAATTTAGATATTATTCTGCTTCTCTGAGAAGCAACATCAAGAAAGATATTAAGTTTATGGTACAATTTACACGTCGTGAATTCAGTCTGGCTGCTCTTTCTACAGCCGCCCTCCCCCTCATCTCTTGTTCGAAGAAACCGTCAGTGAATACCTTTAAAGTTGGTGTTCTTCTACCGACATCAGGCTATCAATCGGCACTGGGTCAAGAGTGTAAAAAAGGCGCCGATATTGCTGTGGAAGTCCTTAGGGAATCTTTAGGTATCGACTTCGAGCTCATTTTTGCAGATACGGAATCCAATGTTAACTCCGGACGGACCAAGGCTGAGAAGCTCATTAATGAAGGCGTCAATGCTCTTGTAGGGGCTTATGATTCGGGTGTAAGCTCGGCCATTGCCCAAGTGTGCGAACAGCACGGTATTCCCTTCGTGATTAATATTGCTGCAGCTCCTCAGATCACAGAACAGGGGTATACATACGTCTTTAGAAACTTTCCCACAGGACCTATGCTCATTCGAAACGGTATGAACTTGATGAAAGACCTGTTTAAGGAAAAGGGTTTATTTCCTAAAACAGCAGCCTTCATTCACGTGAACGATACCTATGGCGAGGCCATGCGGGCGGGTGTAGCAAAACTCATGCCAGAGCTTGATATGCCCTTTAAGATTATTGAGACCATTGGATATGACCCCAAAACCCAGGATCTTTCCACGGAAGTAGGTAAAATAAAATCGAACGGGGCAGAGCTTGTTATACCTGCGACACGCTTGGAGGATGCTGTTCTTCTCATAAAGGAAATATTGAAGCAAAAGCTAAATATTATGGGCGTTATTAACCCCGGTAGCCCTGGAATGTACGAAAAAGAATTTTTCAGCCATTTGGGTGAGAACAGTAATTACTGGATCTCAAATACAGCATGGTATAACCCGAAGACAAATCTTACAAAACATGTCATGGAGGTCTTTAAAAAGAAGTTTCATGAAGACTTTCTCGAAACAAGTTCTGCATTTACTTTCGAAGCGATTCATATTGTGTGTGATGCCTTTGCGCGAGCAAAGTCCAAGGACCCTCGGGTATTGCGTGATGCCATTGCGACAACAAACATTGAGGATCATGTATGCTTAGGCGGTGCCATTCAGTTTGATGAGAAGGGACAAAGTAAGAACTTGCGCTCTGCTTCTATGCAAAATCTGAACAAGCGCCCGACGGTTATTTTCCCCAAAGATTCAAGGGAAGCTGATCCTGTCTTTCCCATTCCATCGTATAAAAATGTATAATGTATAGCGGTGTAGCCTTCTGACCTCCTTCTTTCTTTAGTTTGGCTCTCATCCTCTTTCCATAGTATGGATGAACGTCGTGAAATCCTCAATACCCCCGAAATCTTGATAGACACTTGCAAAGCGGATATAGGCAACGGGGTCAATCGATGAAAGAGCCTCAAGAATTGTACTACCAACCGTTTGTGTTGTTATTTCTGCTTCACCACGTGTTTCGAGTTGGCGAATCAGGGCGTTAACAAAGCGCTCCACATGACCTGGATCAATGGGGCGTTTGCGAAGAGCCGTCATAATGGAACGCATCATCTTATCACGGTTAAAAGCTTCTCGACTGCCATCGCGTTTTATGACCATAAGCTGACGCAGCTCGATACGCTCAAGTGTTGTAAAGCGTCCCCCACACGAAGAACAAGAACGACGCCGCTTGATATGCGCTTCGTCATCGCTTGTTCGTGAATCCTTCACAGACGTATCTGACTCACCACAAAAGGGGCACTTCATGTACTATAAGGCCTCCATGCGGTTTTGATAAATAGGAAACTGTGCACACAATTGCAGGACTTTTTCTTTGACAGCGCTTTGCATCTTTCTAAGATTGTCACCCTGTTTGTAATCACGCAAAGCTTCGAGTACGTCAGCAATACACTCCGCGACCAAGGCAAATTCCCTTTCTTGAAAACCCCGTGTTGTACAAGCAGGGGACCCTAAACGAATACCCGACGTGATCACCGGTCCCATTGTATCCGCGGGAATACTGTTTTTATTGCACGTGATATGAGCTTCCTCTAAAGCATTGGTGGCGTCTTTGCCAGTCAGACCATAAGGTGTGAGATCCACAAGAATCAGGTGTGAGTCCGTACCCCCACTGACAAGAGAAAGCCCCCTTTGCATCAGTACATCACCCATCGTTCGTGCATTTTTAATCACTTGAGTTGCATAAGCCTTAAAATGAGGTTGAAGCGCTTCCCCAAAAGCCACAGCCTTTGCAGCAATGACATGCATCAGCGGTCCACCTTGCAGCCCTGGAAAAACGGCTGAATTTATTTTCTTGGCGATGTCTGGATCATTGGTGAGGATGATCCCTCCACGGGGGCCGCGCAGTGTCTTGTGTGTTGTCGATGTCACCACATGAGCATGAGGAAGAGGTGATGGATACACGCCACCTGCAACAAGCCCTGCAAAATGAGCCATATCCACCATAAAGTAGGCCCCCACGTCATCAGCAATCGCGCGCATTTTTGCAAAATCAAGGATACGAGGATAGGCCGATCCCCCAGCAATAAGAAGTTTAGGGCGATGTTCCCTAGCCAAAGCCAGAACGTCATCGTAAACAATCTGATGTGTGTTCGCGTCAACACCATATCCCACGGCCCTGAACCACTTTCCTGATAGATTCACAGGAGAGCCATGGGTCAGATGTCCCCCACAAGCAAGATCCAATCCAAGAAAAGTGTCCCCTGGCTGAAGGAGTGCTAGAAAAACAGCCTGATTAGCTTGGGAACCTGAGTGAGGTTGGACGTTCGCGAAACCGCAATTAAAGAGCTGTTTGAGGCGTTCTATGGCAAGTCTCTCTATCTCATCGACAAAGTCACACCCATTGTAATAGCGCCGTCCGGGATAACCCTCGGCGTATTTGTTTGTGAGAACGGACCCTTGGGCTTTGAGTACCTCCTCTGACACAGTATTCTCAGACGCAATAAGTTCAATTTGGGTTTGCTGGCGTACCAATTCTTTTTGAATCGCAGAAAAAAGGACTGCGTCACAGAATGCCATAGACGATCCCACTTGCTCATGATTTCCATAGGGAGACTATACCGACCTTGGACAATCACTGCAAGTAGCCCGGGGAACAAACGAGAATGTCTCTTGTATCAAATACAGAACATAAAATAGTGTAAGCCCCTCCTACGGAAATCTGCAAAGACCCTCTTTAAAGAAGAGTACAACATCCAAAACAACAGGCGTTTTTTTCCTTTATCTCTTTCAAGATTTCTATCTCGCCTAAACATCCACCGCAGTCGCCATCAAAAACGGGTTGTGAGATAATGTCGCCAAAATGACGCGGTACAAAGTTTTCTGAACTATTGTTATCATTTCGAATTTTGAGAGCTCTCATAAACCTGGCAACTTCCTCGCTACAGAAAACAGAAGTATTATCCTCCACCGTATTCATTCCATGAATTGCTTTTATAAGATGTGTCAGATCTTTTTCATACGGTTTTCCCAAATTCTCCAAGACATAGTGCTTAACTGTTGTAGGATCTGGTTTATCTTTCTTAAAAATGAACTGTCGTTTGGCCACATTTCCTTTGTAATTTTCCACAACGTCGAGGAAAGGTTGAATCTGCACTTGAGGCAAAATACCCTTTTCTAGAAGCTGTTCTGGATCACCTGTGGATTCATAACTATAGCACGTGCCACTTTTACCCATTAAGACAGCACCGACATGGGACCAATTACTCCCTGTTAAGGTACATATTCCCTTACCAAAAATATCTTGGCTCTTAAATAACCCAACGCCCCAAAATTGAAGCTCCTCATCTAAGATCATTTGTTTTTGTAAGTGCAAATATTCTTCCTGATCTTGCGCTGTGGAAGGAGGAATAGAAACAGCCTTACGGTGTGAACTTAGGGAGATATCTTCTATAGATCCGTTTTGTGCTGCATAGCTATGGGCTCCCGCCATAACACAATACATAAAAAATGTAATTTTTTGAAAAATATTCATGAGTATATCACCATTTAATGATTACGATATGAACTATTTAATCATAGAATTATTAATGTATTATTAATTATCAATATTAATGAGAAAAACTAAGATTTTTTAAAAATGTACCCATCCCAAAATTTTTCTCTTTTTTCCTTGCAATCGTTGTTAATTTCCGCCATGTATATAGCATGATTGACGCGGGGTAGAGCAGCCCGGTAGCTCGTCAGGCTCATAACCTGAAGGTCGTTGGTTCAAATCCAGCCCCCGCAACCAAGTCTTTCTCTAAAAAATTGCCAAGCTCACCAGATAGTCTTAAAGGTCTCTTTCGTTTATAACTGCGGTGCCGTTGCAAGAAAAGTTTCTTCGGTGATTTAGCCAGGCGTTGCGCCCCAGAGCATATTGGGAAGATAAATCCGCAGCTGGCACGTCATCTTTTTTAAGAACCAGCTCGATAGAAAAATGCGGAGGTTTATCAAAATAAGCACAAACAAGGCTTTTGAGGTGAGCGTAGCCCGAATCTCTCGTCGCGATGGGTAGAAAGTCACAAAACCGCGTATAGTCTAATGGTCCCAAAGTCATACGAAAGCCCTTCGATTGATTAAACGATCTTCCTCCTAAAATGCTCGAACGCCCAAGCTCATGGTGCTGACGGCCGAGCCGTGTCCGCTCTTCTTTATCAACACGATTCCATCCCCCCATCAATGAGTGAATGCAACAGGGTATGTTGAAATAGCTTTCGACAGTTCTTTGTAATCCCAGTGCAGAACGCGTCTTATCCCAAAGCAATGCACCAAAAGGAAGTAAATTTCTTCCGTATTCATGGAAACGAACACCTCCCACATCCATCAATGACTGACCAATATCTGTTTCTTCAAGAGGTGCATCCTTCAGACTAGGATAAATCTTGCAAAACAACCCAAACCAAAGTGTGATCAGACGATGGTTAAAGATATCGAGAAAATCCCGAAAACCTTCATCCTTAAGCTTAATACGATCAATCAGAATTTCCGTAAACACCTCAGGCAAAGGGCCTTGAATCCCAGCAATCCCAGTGAAATTCACCGTAAGCTCTGGTGGATTTCCTGGCAGAAGCTTTTTAAGATCAGAGGAACTCACAGCAAAATCGATGTGGGCTCGGAAGTAGACAGGATCCAAGCGGGGATTATCTCTGGTCCCTAGTCTCTTACGGGGATCAAGCCCTTGGAGAAGACGCACAGCCTGGGGGAACTCAAACGCATAAGTTGAGCTGTAAAGATATTGGATTACAGAAAAAGGTGCTGTCCGCCGAGAGGTTTGCATAACAACGCTCCTTTCCGTTGATTACTCAGGATAGTCATTTCCACAAAGGAATTGATATGAACACTCATTGACAGGTAGTGGTGCAATACATGGGCAAGGACAAAACCCATGCCGCTTGGATCAGTCTCTTCGTCAAGGATCAGATCAACACCAACCCCCTCCACAAATCCCATCCATGCTTGATCATTGACACGCCTTGGTATACGACGCGCTACTTGTCTTGTAACGAACCCAACAATCGAATCAATCTGCTTAACGTGTGCTTGGGTCATACTTGCGTAAAGAGAGAGCGTTTCTTTGAGAATTGTCAAACTCACACTGGTATCACGCCTATAGCCCAAATGATGAATTGCAAGCTGCGATACGAGTTTCCACAAAGTTTCACCGTCCATTGGCGAATAAGCAGGTGAAACAGGTTTATCAAGACATGTCATTTTTGTCACAGGAAGTTTGCCATCAAAATGCAGCGTAGCACCTGCGGGAATCTGCTCTGCTAAGAAACGATTTGTGCACAGGGCTTTTGCAAAGACCGTCTCACAGGGAGGCTTTGTCGCCTCAAAAGCATGATTAACAAAGGAGAGGTAAACATCCGTTCCAGGAATATTGCGGTGATCAGAGGATTGCCTGCGACTATACCAAAAACATGAATTCTCTTTCCTATGCTCAAAGGAATAATAAGGTGCGTAATTCATAACAGCTCCATCATCCAAAACGGAGTGTATATCTAAAATGGAGTGAATCTCATGGGTGCGCTCTAAGCGGCTATCAGGCGTCAGGCGGTACTCAACTTGGCGATGATTAATACGCAGAGGATCTGTGGTTTTTTCAAAAAGGTTCACAATGGGGGTGCACCCCAATAAAAAGTTCTCAGGTCCGATGGCAAGCGTCGAAACGATTTTCCCATCAGCAATGGGAATGAATAATTCGAGTGTTCCCGTGTCATTAGACTGTATCGCTTTTAACAAATGGCGTAATTGAAAGAAAAAATATTTTTCAGGAAAATGAAAATATTCCTGCAAAAGCTGATAGGCGGGATGGCTGTGACACGGTGCAGGAAGAAGCTGCTCATCACATGAAAATCCAAGGGGTTGCAAGCAGTCCTTTGGCAAAGATCGTAAGGTTTTTCCGTCGTTAGAATAAAATAAACAAGGGTCACTCTGGCCAAAAATAGTTTTATAGAGCATAACAGCCGTCAGACGATCCCCTGCCAAATGGAAGACTAAATCATCAAGACAGAGGTCACTAAAATTAAGTTTCTCAGCCGTCAGTGTGAGCTTGATATACCAAGAGCTTCGTGGAGCAGCATCAGCAAACGCGTATTGGAAAGCCTCCATAAACGCTACATTAACGACTTTGATAGGCCATAGTGTCACAGGGTAGCTTGTTCGAAAACGGCAGATCAGACCTTCTTCAGCATAAGCAAAGAGAGGTGTATGCCTAGCAATGGAGTAACCTGTGGTCATTTTTGCCTTGGCCGAATCAACGCCGAAATGGGCAATCGCTACGGAAGGCAGAGGATTAATGAGCTGCGGGTACATCACACCCAAAAGTCCTGCTGCAATTTGTGGAAATCGATCATCAATCGTTTGGTGCAGCTGAGCAGATAAAAAAGCAAACGACTCAAGAAGGCGCTCCACATGGGGATCTCCCGCCTCACCCTTCGTCCAGTCAAGACGCCTCGCTATCTTGGGATGTTTTGAGGCAAAGACAGCACCCGAGTTCCTGAGGTAATTCAGCTCTCTGTGAAAATAGGATAGAAACTTATCTGAAGTCACAGAAGGATCTTTGTAAAAATAATTTTGGTCAAATTATAAAACATAAAAGGCTACGATCTGAAGTTTATTTTCCTTGGTAAGAATTATTTCCAATTTTATAAAAAATAACTAGCATCAATAGGCTTCACCTGCCAACGGGATTCCAAAGACCCAAAAAGTTGGTTAACATTTTACACCTTTCACCTTTTTCGTGAGCTTAACGCTCTTTCGTGCTAAGCTCCCCCAAGTTCTCACAAACAATTGGCTTGTCCACCTATGCGTCTTGACCTTGTGACACACACAAAACCTGATTACCGCCTTTTGAGCCATGCTATCCGATTTTTGTCTATGGACATGGTGGAAAAAGCAAAATCAGGGCACCCGGGGTTACCGATGGGGATAGCAGATGTAGCAACAGTCCTGTTTCAAGATTTCTTGACGTTTGACCCCATCCATCCTGATTGGCCAAATCGCGATCGATTTGTCCTGTCAGCGGGGCATGGTTCTGCTTTGTTATATTCCCTCCTCTATCTCTGCGGCTATCCTAAAATGACCGTAGAGGAGCTCAAACGCTTTCGCCAGTTGGGGAGTATAACACCCGGGCACCCCGAATATGGCCACACGCCTGGGGTTGAAACCACAACAGGACCTTTGGGACAGGGCTTTGGTAACGCTGTGGGTATGGCACTTGCCGAAAGAATGCTCGCAGCCCGCTATGGTGATGACATTGTCAATCACTTTACTTATGCCATTGTAAGCGATGGTGACCTGATGGAGGGAATCTCCCACGAGGTGGCTTCCTTCGCGGGACACTACAAGCTTAGCAAGCTGATTGTGTTTTTTGATGATAATCATATTAGCATTGACGGCAAAACAGAGCTCACCGTGTCCGATAATCAGCTACAGCGTTTCAGCGCTGCTCACTGGCATGTGCAAGCCATTGATGGACATGACTTTGATGCGATTCACGCTGCAATCAAAGCAGCGAAGACTGCTGATCGCCCTAGTCTTATTGCATGCCGCACACAGATTGCCCATGGATCTCCCCATAAAGCCGGAACTCACCATGCTCATGGATCTCCCTTGGGAGCTGATGAGATTAAAGCCACACGCGAATACTTAGGATGGAAATCACCTGAGTTTGTGATTCCCGAGGATATCTTACTGGAATGGCGCCTGCCTGGGCAAAGGGGGCGAAAGGAGTATGAGGCGTGGAGAAAAAAATATGACCATCTTAGCTCTGAACAAAAAAAGCGTTTGCATAATAGTCGTGAAGACTCTTCCAAAATCCTCGCAAAACCCTTCCAAGAACTAAAAAAACAGTTTTTAAAAGAAAAACCCCATCTTGCCACACGGGTGCTCTCGCAGAAAACACTCGACGTGATAGCAGAAGTTTTACCGGAGCTCGTTGGGGGCTCAGCAGATCTTACCACATCCAACAACACGAAGGCTGCATCGCAAACCCCTATTCATCCGGGAGATTTCAGCGGTAGTTACATTCACTATGGTGTGCGTGAGCATGGCATGGCAGCCATTATGAATGGCCTGAGTTTGCATGGCGGTATCATTCCTTATGGGGGTACTTTCCTCGTTTTTAGTGACTATCTGCGCCCCAGTTTGCGCCTGTCCGCTTTAATGGATCAACCTGTTATTTACGTGCTGACCCACGATTCCATTGGCCTTGGTGAAGACGGGCCCACCCATCAGCCTGTGGAGCATCTGGCTGCTCTTCGTGCTATTCCTAATGTCAATGTATTTCGCCCTTGTGATGCTGTGGAGGTTGTGGAAGCATGGGAGCTTGCTCTCACAACAAGGAGGACGCCGTCTGTTCTTGCATTGACACGGCAAAATCTACCCTTGCTTAGAGAAAGTACTGAAAGAAATTCAGAAAATCTCTCATCAAAGGGCGGCTACGTCCTCAAAGAGTGCGATAAAGAACGGGATGTGACGTTGGTTGCCACAGGATCAGAAGTGCATCTGGCTCTTGGCGCAGCAACAAAGCTTGGAGAAGACGGTCTCAATGCGGCTGTTGTTTCTGTTCCTTGCCTTGATCTTTTCCACACACAATCTGACACCTACAAGGAAGAAGTCCTTGGGCAAGCACCGCGTATCATCATTGAAGCCGCTCTTCCAGAGAGTTGGTATCCGTACATACGTCAAGATCTCCAAAATCACCCCTTTGATGTTTTCATCGGAATGCATGGCTTTGGCGCTTCAGGCCCTTACAAAGACCTCTACACGCACTTTCATATAACAACAGATGCCATCATTGCGCAGGCAAAAAAACTGGTGGAATGAGGATGAGGAAAAGAGACTCTCCCCCCTTTCTCTCTTTTCACTTATTCTCAACTTTTGAGCTTACTATTTCTCAGGCATAAAGGGTTTTAGCAACTCCACAATCGCTTCAACTTCTTCTTTTTTCAAGATACTTTCAATCTGGCTATTCTTCCTATCACCTGTTGTTATCTCATTTATTGCTGAACTGATTACCGGAAAGATTGTATTGACGTGCTTGGTGTGCTGCTCCTCACTCTCCATCGTCGTCG
>CALBMH010000052.1 GCA_937896365.1 uncultured Alphaproteobacteria bacterium | reverse complement strand
CACCCATCGAGTATTGGAAGTATTGGTCTTATCGCGCCATATTCGAAAGATTTCTGTAAAAGTTGTAACCGTCTGCGAGTGTCTGCCAAAGGTAATCTACATTTATGCTTATTTGGTGAGTTTGGATACTCATTGAGATCGTATCTTCAAGATGATGGGCAGATAGACAAATTACAAGAGAAGATACTTTCCCTGATGAAATACAAGAGGGAGACACATTATTTGCATCAGGGAGAAACTGGTATGACAGAGCATTTGGCCTCAATCGGAGGTTAGGAGGATATATGAATGAAAGAAAATAAAAAAATTCAGAATTTTAAAATGATTGATGTAGGCCGAAAACGTCCAACTCATCGTAAGGCTGTGGCATCCGGTATGATAAGTTTGGGGCGTGCAGCCTATATAGCAGTTAAGGAGAATAAACTTCCTAAAGGCGATGCATTGGTATTAGCTGAGATTGCAGGCATAGCGGGAGCAAAAAACACTCCTAGCCTAATACCTATGTGCCATAGTCTTCCTCTGGATCAGGTGACTCTTCATTCAGAGCTGGATGATAATAATTATACGATTACAGTATTCGCACAAGCGGTTGCTTTCGCTAAAACAGGTGTTGAGATGGAGGCTCTTGCCGCTGTCCATGCGGCATTACTCACCATTTGGGATCTGACGAAAGGGACAGAACCAAATCTTAAAATAGGTGATATAAAGCTGTTGGTGAAAACAGGGGGTAAAAGTGTCGTCTGGGTTAACCCCGATGGCATCCCACCATGGTTAGAAGAACAGTTACCACAGCAATCATTTCTTCAAGGAAAAAAGGCAGCAGTCGTTATTATGAGTGACCGTGCTTCTCGTGGAGAATATACTGATGAGTCGGGAGTATTGCTCAATAAATTTTTATCAGGGGCGGATGCCGATATTGTTGTTTATAAAGTTATTCCAGATGAGCAAATAGAGATTGAGAAAACTCTTGTCGATATTTGCAGGAACCAGCAACCTCATTTATTGGTAACGTCGGGTGGAACGGGGCCAGGTCCACGAGATATGACGCCAGATGTTTTATCGCGGGTGAGTGATCGTATGCTTGATGGTTTCGGCGATATGCTTCGCCATGAGAGTCTTTATTATACTGATACAGCCTGGCTATCGCGGATGACGGCTTGTATGATTGGGCGTACTCTCGTTATAGCGTTGCCAGGTTCGCCCAAAGCAGTTCAAGAATGTTGGGATATTATTAGCCCATTTCTTGGTACGGCATTGGATAAGATCATAAAGCAAGGGTTTGAGGTGAAATAATGCAGATAACAATATCATTCTATGGGACCTTCCGACGTCTTGGTTCTTCGCTTGTTCTAAATACCCAAGGTGCTGTTGCTGTTGGCGACTTGCGTAATCTTCTGGTTGAAGAAATAGGTAAAGAGCACAAGGCTCTGGTATTCGATTCTGTCTTTGCTAATGATACCACCATTCTAAATGATGGAGAAAAAATCTTATCATCATGTGGATTGTCAATACTACCCCCTGTATGTGGTGGTTAACATGGCGATTTTTGTTTCTGTCACTCGTGACGCGATAGCCATTCAAAAACTTCTCGCGAAGGTTGCTGACGATAGTCATGGAGCCTTAGATTTTTTTATTGGTGCAGTCCGGAATGTACATGAAGGAAAAGACGTTAAAGGTATTACCTATGATGGTCACGAAGTGCTGATTAATAAAATCCTCGATGATATTTGCAGAGAAGCCGAAAGAATGTGGCCAGATACGCATTATGCCGTTTGTCACTATCTTGGAGATCTGTCAGTTGGCGGCATTAGCATTGCTATTGCTGTTAGCGCCGCTCACCGGGCAGAAAGTTTTGATGCCTGTCGATACATAATTGAGGAAGTTAAGAAGCGACTGCCTGTGTGGAAGCAAGAACATTACACAGATGGTAAGAGCGACTGGCTTCCTGGGCATTCGTTGCGCAAGAGATCTGTACCCTGTTGTGGTCACTGTGGTGGCGGTAATCATGGATAAGAATTCTCCAAGATATGCTGGAATTGTTTTGGCAGGAGGGCAATCAAGTCGCATGGGAAAGAATAAGGCGCTTATGCCTTATAAGGGGAGACCTATGTTAGCGCATATGATAAATATTCTTCGGGAATGTGATGTTTATGATATATTCATAAGCGGCTATGTTGATGGGTTTGATTGTATTCCTGATACCACACCATTTTGCGGACCTGTGCAAGCAATATGCAATATTCTACAACAGACAGAAGAATATGACGGATATGTATTTGTTCCAGTTGATATGCCCTTATTAACAACAGAGGCTCTCCGAATCTTGATGAGCCACCCGCGGGGTGCTTATTTCACAGGTTGCCCCCTCCCATTCTTCTTAACGGAATGGATAAATAAGGAAAATTTTTACTCAGTGAGGCAGTTCCTTGATGCAAATCAAGTTACGGCTATTTCGTTGCCTCCTATTATGGGAGAAATACTGGTGAATACAAATACACCAGAGGAATGGGAGAAAGTTCTGGCAAGGCAATGAATGTAAAAATTAGCGAGGGTTCCGTAACATTTAAAATTTCGGAAGAGGAATTAAGAACTCTTCTATCAGGAAAAGCACTTGAGAAAAAGATGATGCTTGGAAAAGGGTCTTTTGTTATTGTTATTGACCCTGAACCTGAACCATTCTTCGATGATGCTATAGAACATCCCCTAAAGCTTATTCAAGATAGATTTGAAACATGCATTATGTTTTGTACCTCCAAAGAGAATATTCAGAAGCTATTTGATATGGGGAAGTCTCGTGATGGCCTAGCGTGCCACGCAGATG
>CALBMH010000051.1 GCA_937896365.1 uncultured Alphaproteobacteria bacterium | reverse complement strand
ACAATACTACCAAAAAACTTAATAAATCGTTAAAGTAAAACCTGATTGTTTTCTTCCCTACCAATATCGAACGCGGCCAACATCGACGTGAACGAATTGGCTATAATACCCCACACCCCCTAGTCCAAGCATTTTAGCCGCACGTCGGATATCTCGAAGAGATCGCACACCCGGAAGAGCAATATCCGCTGCTTTGCCAAGTGTGTGTTGACTTTGTCGGGCGACACCATCGCTTCTTTCATGCAGCATAGCATTCGTTGCACGAGATCTAAATCCCGAAATAAGATGAAAAGGAGCTGCCACATCAAGTTTATGATGGAGCAGATGAAGCAAATGAAGCAGTTTGAGATCAATTTTGGCAATATCACCTGTACGATGATCACGGAAAAGTTTGTTAATGAGTGTGAGGTTTTCACCGATATAATTGCCTGCCCAAAAAACGACATTTTTAATAGACTCGCCCGTATGCGTATTATAAAAGCTCAGTTTCTTCTCCACTACAATGGATCGTTTAGCCGTTTTTTTCTCTTTGTTTTTGGGGGCCTCTTCAGGGTTTATAACTTTGTCAGCTGTTTTTGAGCTAATAGGCTCGCCAAGAGGATTTAAAAGACGACCCGCAACACCCATACCAAAGATGCCTGGTGCTGCAAGAGAGAAAAAAGTGTTCTTGAGGAAACACCGTCTTGTTGTGTGAGCTACTTTCTCCATGCCCAATTCATTAACAATTTTTTAATCTTTTGTCAAAAGAGAATACAGTACATGAAAGCAAGAATCGTGATAGCCTCCTTGCCTGGAAGTCATATGTTCTTTCCTGCTTGTGAGTTATGCTTTCCTTTCGACACAGCCCACGAAAAAACCATCCGTCTTATGGAGCAACGGCGTTAATGACCACGTAGGCGTGTGGCAAGGGGACGTATCCAAAGAATGCCGCGTTGATAGATCGACAAGCACAAAATCAGGATGGCTTTTGAGAAACCACTGAATTTGGTCATTATTCTCATCGTCGAGGAGAGAACATGTGGCGTAGATCAGGGATCCACCCCTTTTGACAAGACGGCTCGCCTGGCTCAGAATATGACGCTGCTTTTGAACGAGCTCATTGAGATCCTTCGCCCCCACACGCACCTTGAGCTCTGGATTGCGACGCCAGGTTCCACTCCCTGAACAGGGTGCATCCACAAGAACACGATCAAATTCACCCCCATGACGCTTCAACCACTGTGTATCAATCATTTTAATAATCACATTATGAAGATCCAGGCGCCTCAAACGCTCACGAGCACGATCAAGACGCACCTTCGATATATCTGAAGCAATAATCTGCCCCTTATTCTCCATCTGCATCGCAAGCCCCAGGGTTTTCCCCCCAGCCCCTGCACAAAAATCAACAACACGCATACCTGGCTTGACATTGCATACGAGCGTAATGAGCTGAGATCCTTCATCTTGGGGCTCAAACAATCCTTGTTGAATAAACTCACCCGGAAAAATCTGCTTATCTTGAATCCGAAGCCCCGTCGGCGCATACAATAAGAGCTCACAAGAGATATTGTGCCGTTTTAAATGCTTTATCGCTTCATCCCGAGTGAGCTTTAACGTATTCACACGCACATCAAGAGGAGCTTCGTCATTAAGAGAGATCATGAGCTCTGCTAAGGATCCGCCAAACTGAGCTTTCAGTTTTTTATACCAAAAGGGGGTAAGATTTAGCGCCGATGCATCCTTTAGTGTTACAATGGGGCAATGTGAGAGAATGGTTCCTTCAACATCTGATATTTTTTTTGGATGATGCACTTGCCCGTTAAAAGAGTTAAGATAATCAGTATACCCCTTCTCCTGGAAGTAAATCAGCATCATCCAACGATGTCTTTCAAAAGTATCCTTAGGATGCTTTTTCGTTTGTATTAAGACAGTTTCTAATTTTTCCTCCAAAATGATCTGATGTCGTATCATAGCGTAGAAAAGCCCACGAATAGCACGGCGATCGGATCCTCCGATGTATCGTTTCTGCCTCAAGGCAAAGTGAAGGTAGTCGTCAGCAGGTCTGCTATAATCGTATGTTGACCACAAGTGCAGCGTTTCAAAAATCCGAGCACCTTGTTGCATATTTTTAATCTTTTCCAGTTATTGTTTCAGTGGTCATTATCAAAGCCAAAGGGATCCTGATGGATGAGAATCTCCGCTGTCGGAAACGTATGCCTTAGCTTACACATCACTTGATTTGATATTGTATGGGCCTCCAAAAGTGACAGATTTGGATCAAGATCGAGATGCATTTGGATGAATTGGGTATAGCCTGATGACCGTGTACGCAAATCATGAATTTCAAGGACATTCGGTATACTCCGAACAATCGAATAAATTCTCTCCACTTCCTCTAAAGGAAGCTCCCTATCCATCAATTGGTCCAATGCCTGCTTAAAAATAGACCATGATGTCGCGGCGATATAAACAGCGATAACGCCGCCGATAAGACTATCAATAGAGAAGAGACTCAA
>CALBMH010000050.1 GCA_937896365.1 uncultured Alphaproteobacteria bacterium | reverse complement strand
GTTGGTATTAGTTTTGCCTCGCTCATCATGACACAGCAACCGTCAATTTTTGTAGGTCTACTGAGTCGCACTTACAGTTTCATTCGCGACGTGTCTGCACCTGACATTTGGGTCACGGACCCGGGCGTTCAGTTTGTTGAGGAGCACAAACCCATGCGCAGTATAACTCTCAGCATTATACGAGGGATAACAGGTGTTGAGTGGGCGGCGCCTCTTTTTAAAAGTCTTGTCATAGGTAAACTCCCTGATGGACAAACAAAAACAATGGATCTCAATGGGTTAGACGACGCGACATTCACAGGAGCCCCCTACACAGTTCTCCAAGGAAAACTCTCAGATCTGAAGCGTGCGGATGCAGTGATGGTGGATTATGAGGCAGCACGAACACTGTTGCGCGTCAAAGTGTCAGAAACTGAGACACGTTCTCTTGCGATAGGAGACACAATTGAAATTAATGACAAGCGCGCAGTTATTGTTGGCTATGTCAAAACGACACGAAATTTCGTCTTACAGCCGCGCCTTTTCACGATGTATTCTCGCGCACTCAGCTATGCTGCCCCCAAGCGTCGTCAACTCACTTATGTCCTTGTTAAGGCCAAACCAGGCGTTAATCACCAAGAACTCTGCCAAACAGTTCAAAAGCAAACAGGCCTCAATGCTTATACAAGTGATGCGTTTAGTCGTGTAAATCTGATGTATTGGATGAAAAATACGGGTATTCCCATTAACTTTGGTATTTCTGTTTTGCTTGGTTTTATTGTCGGTACGGCTGTAGCAGGTCAAACATTTTTCAATTTCGTTCAAGAAAACCTCAAGCATTTTGCCGCTCTTAAAGCCATGGGGTTGCGCAACACAGTGCTTGCGAAGATGGTTCTTCTCCAAGCCGTCACCGTCGGGGTGATTGGTTATGGCATTGGTGTGGGATTTTCATCGCTTTTTGGGATGAGGGTCAATGATACAGTCCTAGCTTTCTTAATGCCTCCAAGCCTACTTCTTTTTTCAGGTATAGGGGTTCTCATTATTATTCTGATTTCTTCTCTTTTGGGCATTCGGCGCGTTATGACTGTTGATCCCTCTATCGTTTTCAGAGGCTAGAATGGTTAAGCACAGCAAAAGCCCTATTGTCATCAGATGCAAACGTATTGAAAAATCCTTTACAATCCCTGAGGTCACGACTTACGCCTTGAGAGGTATCGATCTTGAGGTTCATGAAGGAGAGTTTATGATGCTTGAGGGGCCCTCTGGTTGTGGTAAGACGACGTTGATTTCCATTATCGCAGGTATCTTGCACCAAGATAAGGGCGAGTGCATTGTTTTTGGTCATGCCATTAGCACGATGCGTCAAGATGACTTACTTACGTTTAGAGGCGCTCACATTGGGTTTATTTTTCAGTCTTTTAACTTGATCCCCACACTCACAGTGGGCGAGAATGTAGCGATTCCCCTTCTCATCAATGGTATGGACAGACAAAGCGCTCTTGAAAAGGCCTATGACATACTAACCGAGGTAGAACTAGAAGAAAAGCGTCATACTTTTCCTAGTTTTCTCTCAGGAGGGCAACAGCAGCGTGTAGCCATTGCACGAGCCCTTGTGCATTATCCACGCCTTGTGATCTGTGACGAACCAACAAGTGCTTTAGATCATACAACAGGTCTTAAAATCTTAGAACTGATGCAAGCTATCAATCGCAAACTCAATACAACTTTTGTTATCGTGACGCACGACAGCCGTATTTTTAAGTTTGCTGACCGTATTGCCCATATGGATGACGGTATTATCGAAAGGATAAGTCATGGCTATGATGTCGAACATCGATAAAAAAGAACTCATCCAAATGATTCGCCGCAACCCGTTGCTGATAATCGGTATAGGCGGGTTGTTAGGAGCTATCCTTTTCACTTTTACGTATGGTAAGCAAGAATCTCAGCCTGCGAATCAAATTGCACTTCCGCCATCATCACCCTATGAAAAAAATATATCCGGTATAGGAATTGTGGAGGCGAATAGCAAAAATATCAGCGTAGGTACCTTCCTTCAAGGCATTGTAGCAGCGCTTTTTGTAACCGAAGGAGATATCGTTAAAAAAGGAGCTCCTCTTTTCAAACTTGATACGCGATCAGCAGAAGCAGAAGTTCAGCTTCGGGAAAAAGAAGTTGCCACAGCTAAAGAGCAAGTTGCTGTCGCACAAGCGGTCTTGGATGAAGCACAAGATCAGGTTACCCGCGTCCAAAACCTCAAATCGGGTCTTGCTATTAGTGAAGAAGAAAAGAAAAGACGTAGCTTTAATTTCCAAAAAGCACAAGCTGATATGAGACGTGCTCAATCGGATATGAATCGTGCAAAAGCTGCCCTTAATGTCGTACAGATTATTCTTGATAAAACCACTGTCTATGCTCCCACAGACGGACTTATTTTGAAAGTTAATACAAAAGTCGGTGAAGCTGTTGGTGATCCTAATAATTCTAATGCAATTATACTCATGGGGAATCATATTCCTTTACACCTACGTGTTCAAATCGACGAAAGCGATACGTGGCGTTTTAAACCCAAGGCAAGAGCTACTGCTTTTCTTAAAAGCAACAAAGACATTCATTTCTCTCTTGCCCTTGTACGCGTTGAGCCCTATGCCGCCCCAAAACAACAACTCAGCGGTGATATGAGAGAACAAGTTGATACACGCGTTGTGGAGGTTATTTACACGATTGAGGGCGACACCTCACTGATCGCCATTGGCCAGCAACTTGATGTTTTCATCGAAACGGATAAGGGTGTATAGTTTTCTTCATCAATAATGGGAGTTCGATCTTGAAAACTTATAGCCTTAATTCACTTTCTTCCCTCTGACACACCTATCTGCAACGTCTTGAATCTCATTAAGACGTTGCTCAAGAAGAGTACGTTTCTCCAAAAGAGTAGGCTCATCAGGCATACTGTGTACGTGTACTGGTTTTCCTATGACAAAGACACCCCTTGAAAAAGGAAGAGGAATCATAAGCCGATCCCAGGAACCAAGATGCTTGTGCCTCGCTATTGAGTAGCTTACTGGAACAATAAAAACATCACCAGCTGTTTCACACGCAAGCTTGGCAAGTGTCATAACACCCATCGAACAGACTTGATTGGGACCACGGGGGCCATCAGGGGTAATCCCCACAACAGCCCCCCTTTTTATTTTATCAAGGACTTGAAGTCCAGCACCCACACCCCCGCGCGTGCTTGACCCCCAAATACTCTGAATACCAAAATACCTTAGAATACGACTAATCAGCATCCCATCACGGTGCTGGGATAAAAGCATGTACACAGGGGGTTCCCATACCCATCCGCAGGGCATCATGGCTAAGCGTCCATGCCAAAAGGCTATGATCACTGTAGCGTTTCTCTCTATCAAAACGTCCAAACGTTTTTTGTGAAGGAAAGTAAAATGACTCGTACGATAAACAAATCGAATATACACAGCAAAAATCCATGCCAATGCTATTTGAACACTCGTCAAAGCCACAAGTTTTTTGATATATTTCATCAAAATTGTTGATGTATGAGCCTTACGCTGTGACAGTCTACGATGCCCATAATATCTTTGCAAAGATATTGCGAAAAGAAATCCACACAAAAATTATCCTTGAAACCGACCACAGCCTTGCCTTTCATGATGCTTTTCCTAAAGCCCCCATCCATGCTCTTGTTATTCCCAAGGGGAACTATACTGATCTTCATGATTTTTGTAAAAAGGCTTCAAAACCTGAGGTAATTGATTTCTGGCAAACCGTTCATCGTACTATTGAGGCCCTTAACATGGAGCAGGATGGTTATCGAATGATAAGCAACAGTGGCATAAACGGTGGACAGGAAATTCCTCATTTCCATGTTCACCTCTGCGGAGGTATAAAACTTAGCCCCATGACGGTGAAACAATGACAATTGCAGTCGTTCTTTTTAACTTAGGCGGCCCTCTTCATCAAGAGTCTGTAAAATCTTTCCTATGGAACCTCTTTAAAGACCCACACATTATACGACTCCCCGCCATCTTACGATACCCTTTGGCATGGCTTATAAGCACCCTTCGCACACCAAAAGCCCAAAACATATATCAACAGCTTGGTGGTGGTTCTCCACTCAACGCCAATACACAAACTCAAGTAGAAGCCCTTGAGAGACTTCTCCAAAGCAAAGGGCATACGGCAAAAGTCTTCATGTGTATGCGTTACGCCCCGCCCATGACGAAGTCTGTTGTCGCCAGTGTACGTGCTTTCAACCCCAATAAAATTATTCTTGTACCGCTCTACCCTCAATTTTCAACAACAACAACGCTCAGTTCTTTTAACGAATGGAATAAATACACTAAGGATCTATCTACTAAGACAAAGCGCTTATGCTGCTATGCTACACAAAATACTTTTGTTGAAGCCCACCGTAACCTCATAGAGCAGCATCTCAAGGTAATTACAAAACCGGTGAAGCTTTTGTTTTCTGCCCATAGCATTCCACTGGATCTTGTTGCATCAGGAGACCCTTATGCTTTTCAAGTAGAAGCTACCGTAAAAACAATCATGGCGTGTGAATCTCTTAAGAATTACCCCTACCAAATTTGCTATCAAAGCCGCGTAGGACCGAAAAAATGGTTGGAGCCGATTGTTGATTCATCTCTCAAGGAATGCCTTAAAGACAATCGGGGCGCGGTTGTCATTCCCATCAGCTTTGTCTCTGACCATTCCGAAACCCTTGTGGAATTGGATATCCAATACAAGGAAAAGGCAAAAGCCATGGGGCTCATCCATTACTCTCGCGTACCTGCCCTTGGACATCATCCGTTGTTTATTCAGGCCCTTGCTGAGGGAGTAGAAACTATGCTATCAGATGGAGGATTTCAACGGGTCTGTCCCCTTTCATTAAATGCCTGCTATTCTTCTCACCATGCTTGAATTTCTTGATCACAGTTATCTTTGGATTAAGGGTTTTCATTTGGTTGCCGTGATCGCTTGGATGGTGGGGCTTTTTTATCTGCCAAGATTATTTGTCTATCATTCTGAAACAGCTCACAAGGAAACGAGAGACACATTTATCATCATGGAGAGCAAGCTTTATAGAATTATTATGCAACCTGCCATGCATTTAAGCTTGCTCTTAGGTTTTATTCTTGCTACGTTAGCGGGGGCGTGGGTGTCACCATGGTTCCATTTAAAACTGGCAGCTGTATTTTTTCTCGTTATCTTTCATCTTTTTCTTAATAAATGTCGGAAAGAATTTGCTGAGGGGCGTTGCAGACATACAAGCCGATTTTTCAGGATTATTAATGAAATTCCAACGGTGTTACTTATTATCATTGTTATTGCTACAATTGTTAAGCCGCTTTAAAACGAGTCGCTACCTACTCTTCTCCTGTTAATAACTCCTTACCAACAAAGGTTCGCTCTTCCATGCATCTTCAAGAACTCAAACGTAAATCCCCTGCTGAACTCGTGGTTTTTGCTGAAGAACGAGAGATTGAGAACGCAAGTGCCATGCGCAAACAGGATATACTGTTTGCTATCCTTAAAAAACTCGCTGAAAAGGGGATGCCTATTATTGGCGACGGGGTGATAGAAATTCTGCAAGACGGTTTTGGTTTTCTGAGGTCACCAGAAGCTAACTATCTCCCTGGACCTGATGATATTTATGTTTCACCGAATCAAGTACGGCGCTTCGGCCTTCGTACAGGTGATACGGTCGAAGGAGAAATTCGTGCACCTAAAGACGGTGAGCGTTATTTTGCTATTCAGAAAGTTAAGAGAGTTAACTTCGAAGCCCCTGAATCGATTAAGTACCGTATTAACTTTGATAACCTTACGCCTCTTTATCCTGACAAACGCTTAAAGCTCGAAATCGAGGTTCCCGATACGCCTAACGGAAAAGACTCCTCACAAAGAATCATTGATTTGGTCGCACCCCTCGGTAAAGGTCAGCGCGCCCTAATCGTAGCCCCTCCCCGCACAGGTAAAACAGTCATGCTGCAAAACCTTGCCCATGCCATTACACACAACCATCCTGAAGTATACCTCATTGTTCTCCTGATTGATGAGCGCCCTGAAGAAGTGACCGACATGGCGCGTTCTGTTAAGGGTGAAGTTGTGAGTTCTACCTTTGACGAGCCTGCCGCGCGCCACGTCCAGGTTGCTGAAATGGTGATTGAAAAAGCTAAGCGCCTTGTGGAGCAAAAACGCGATGTTGTTATCCTCCTCGATTCCATCACTCGTTTAGCACGTGCTTATAATACTGTTGTTCCTTCTTCAGGTAAAGTCCTGACAGGTGGTGTGGATGCCAATGCTCTTCAACGCCCTAAACGCTTTTTTGGTGCTGCCCGTAATATTGAAGAAGGCGGCTCCCTCACGATTATTGCTACAGCCCTTGTAGACACAGGTTCTCGCATGGACGAGGTTATCTTTGAAGAGTTTAAAGGTACCGGTAATTCCGAAATCGTCCTCGATCGCAAACTTTCCGATAAGCGCGTCTTCCCATCGATTGATATTAATAAATCAGGCACACGCAAGGAAGAGCTCCTTGTGAAAGATAAAGGTGAACTGACAAAAATGTGGGTTCTAAGACGTATTTTGAATCCTATGGGCACTGTGGAAGCGATGGAGTTTATCCAAGACAAACTTAAATACAGCAAAACAAACAGTGACTTCTTCCAATCCATGAATTCGTGACATTACCATTATCGTGATGCTTCCCGCGTTCCCCATATCCTTCTTAATGCACCACTAAGAGTGACAAACCTCTTTAGGAAAGCAATGATAGAATCAACTGGCTTCACTTTATGTGTCTGTCCTATACTTAAGTACACTCTTGTAAGAAAGTTAAGGAACGTTGGATCAATTTATTGAGTTTGTTCAGAACTGGGGTTACATTGCGGTTCTTCTTGGATCAATGGTCGAAGGAGAGTCTGTCATATTAACAGCAAGCTTTTTGGCCTATCAGGGCTATCTCTCTATCACAAAAATCATGATTATTGCCTTTTTTGGAACACTCTTTGCTGATCAGGCTCTCTACCAAGTGGGTTATCACTACGGTCCGTCATTTTTAGAACGCTTCCCAAAAGTTAAAAATCGCTCAGAACGCGCCTTTGCACTCCTTCACAAATGGGATGTGTGGTATATCCTTGTCTTTCGCTTCATCTATGGTATCCGCATTATCAGCCCCATTGTTATTGGCACTGCCAGAGTCAGTCCCTTGCGATTCATCCCGCTTAACTTTATTGCAGCTTTGATTTGGACGATCATTAGCTGTGGTATTGGCTATTTATTAGGAGATGCTATTGAGCGTGTTATTCAAAACTTTCATATCATTCAGAAGTACATATTTTTTATTCTCATTGGAATCATTGTTCTAATAGTAAGCATCTTTGCTCTTATCAAAAAAAAAGGATGCAATGGAGGTCTAAATGGAAGAACTGAAGATATTCCTAGCCGCTGATCATGCGGGGGTCAAATTGAAAGATCATCTTGTAACATACCTTCAAAAACGCGGGTTCAGTATTATTAATCTGGGAACGCATAGCCCTGAAAGTGTTGACTATCCTGATTTCGCAAAAAAACTTGCTGACGAAATGAAAGATATTCCGCGAGCACTTGGAATCCTTCTTTGTGGTTCAGGAATCGGCATCAGTATCGCTGCTAACCGTTACAAACATATCCGTGCTGCACGCGTAGATGAGGTTGCTTCAGCAGAGCTTGCTCGCCAGCACAACGATGCCAATGTGATTTGTTTGGGAGCACGCCTCATAGGCACAATACAAGCTGAGAAATGCGTTGATGCTTTTCTTCGCACTCCCTTTGGAGGGGATGAAAAACACAGGCGCCGCATCCATAAGCTCCTTGACTAAACAGCGCACCCTCCGATTTATTAATCCTTTCTTAAGAATTATTTAGTCTAATCTAGGATGTTAACCAATCTTAAGGATTTATTTTTATGATTTACTTAATACTCTCAGCTTTTATTTCGTTCTTGGGAACAAACTCATTCGCCTGTAGTTATTCAAATAATACCTCTTTGCTGAACAGCTCACTTAAAAGCGATGATATCACTGTTTCCCCCTCAAAAAGATATCTTTCCTACACCAAGAAAAAAAACGAAGATCCTTCACTCGAACTCTTTCCGACACACCCCTCTTCAAAATTTACACTCAATCTAGAACTCTCAGCTGGAGAACCTCCGTCAAAAGCTCAGAAGGTTTATATCGAAAAAAACCCCAATGGCCTTTTTAATGTGGTTGTTGGTTGTGACTGTGGATGTACTTTTTATAATAATGGTATCCTCTTCGACCCCAACTATTTCCCGGTTATTCTTTTATGGGATACAAAAGACAAGTATCGCACCCTTGCCTTTAACCATCAGGCAACCCCCCAAGATTTAGTTCCAGTTAGACCTCTTCAGGACCTATTTGGAGAATTTCTCCTTGGGGCTAGCCCTTTTGGACAAGTAACCTATCACGCCTCATAAAGGTTTCTATTTCATCCTCACTAAAAGGAACGCACAACATCAACAAGCCTCGCCACATGCTCTGGCGGGGTATCTTTAATGACACCATGGCCAAGATTAAAGATAAAAGGGCGGTTTTGCATGCTTTCACAAATTATACGTGCGGCACGTTCCATCTTTTCCCCTCCCCCAAGCAAAAGCTCTGGATCAAGGTTTCCTTGGAGAGGGAGGTTTGTAGAATCACGCAGCTCACTTAGAGATACCCCCTGCCACAGCCCCAGTCCCATGGGCGGTCTCTGGGGAGTGGCCTCTCCACAACTTAAGAGTCCATCAGAGCTTTTCTCCATATGTTCTGCCATTTGGATGTACACATACTTATCGCAACGGCCATAATAAACAAGGGGAATCAATGGGTAGTCTTTGTGCACTTCTTTGGCTATCCTAATAAAAGGATCGATAAGATATTCTTTTTCCATCCCTTTAGGCACTTTGATTGCCCAAGAATCAAAGAGTTGTAGAACAGTGGCTCCTGCTTGGATCTGATTTTTAAGATGGAGCGCTACTGTTCGTGTAAGTAAATCCAGAAGAATTTTAAAATCTTCTGTGGTACACTCATTTAAGACGCCACTAAAATGTTCGCTTTTACCTTCCTCCATCATATAGCAGGCCAAGGTCCACGGTGTTCCTGCAAACCCGAAAAGAGCCTTATCACCATGAAGTTGTGATCGTGTCAGTGCTATAGCCTCATAAACATTCTCGAGGTGCGCTGTGATCTGAATCTCCGTTTTATTCATAAGACGTGAAAGATCATAAGGAGCAAGAACAGGCCCATGGTTTTCTTGAAAAGATACTTTTTGTCCTAGGGCATCAGGAATAACAAGAATATCTGAAAAAATAATCGCTGCATCCACATCAAACCGATGCAACGGCTGTAACGTAACTTCTGTTACTTGCCTAGGAGAATAGCAAAATTGAATAAAGTCATCAAAGCAAGAGCGTATTTTTCGGTACTCTGGAAGATAGCGCCCAGCCTGCCGCATAAACCATAGGGGAATACGGCGTGTTAATTTTCCAAAGAGAGCAGCATGTATCATCATGGTTCCACTATAAAATAATTAATAAATTATTAAAGGCTTTTGTAAGATGTTGGTGCTGTGGATAGAGTGGATAAAAGACCTTAAGTTATTTATCCACAGGCTTAATGTTATCCCTAATTATGATGGGATAGAAATGATTTAAGCGTTCTACAACCCCCTAAAAGCTGTGGATAGGCTCTGGATAAAGCATCGTTTAAAAAACTGTGGATAAATCATTAACATATGCTTAACGTAGCGAAGAAAGGTTGGTAATGTGTTAACTTCTGAGAAAGAGAGTTATCCCCATGACAATGAACAGGTTTTAGATATTCTTATAAACAGACTTGTCCGCATCTGATTTTATTTCTATTCTCGGATCAAGTGAATGTTACGAATATAGCGTGAGTGCACAAATTCTATGCGACAAATCGTCTTGGATACAGAAACAACGGGTCTTCGTTTTGATACAGGCCACCGTGTTGTGGAGATTGGTTGCGTGGAAATCAAAAACTATGTTCCAACAGGTCGCACGTTTCATACCTATCTTGACCCTAAACGACCGATGGATCCGGGGGCCGCGCAGATAAGTGGCATCACAGATGAGCTCCTTATCGGCAAACCTGAGTTTCGTCATATTGTTGATAAATTTCTCCATTTTATTGGCGAGTCTGATTTTGTTATCCACAATGCTGCGTTCGATATGGGGTTCCTAAACGGTGAGTTGGAAAAAATAGGCTATGCCATTCTTCCTATGACACGTGCTATCGATACTGTGAAAATGGCCCGTGAAAAATTTCCAGGATCGCCTGCAAACTTAGACGCTTTATGCCGTCGTTTTAATATCGATCTTTCGATGCGCACAAAGCATGGAGCTTTGCTCGATGCTAAACTTCTTGCTGAGGTGTATTTGCAATTGTGTGGAGGGCGTCAGCCTGATCTTGATCTGCACCAGCATGGAGGGAAAAGAGAGAGTGTATGTGTTATGCTGCACCAACGATCCTTTCGACCCGTGCGAACGTTTACACTCAGTGAAGAAGAAATTGAAAAGCACAAAGCATTCGTAGAAAAACTTAACAATCCTTTGTGGGCGAAAGTCTCCTAAGTCTTCCTTCTATCCGTTAAGAAGCTTCGCTTACGCAGAGGCCCTTCGTCATTTTTTCTTTGCATTTATTGGTTATGCTCATTCTTTATAGAAGCTGGACAAAGTTTTCAAAATCAGTTATACCTTCTTCAACCGCCCAGATAGCTCAGTTGGTAGAGCAAGGGACTGAAAATCCCTGTGTCGCTGGTTCGATTCCGGCTCTGGGCACCATCCCTTCTCTTCCGGTTTATGTTACGCTTTCAAAAAAGAAGAAAGCTCGGTTTAAGCTGGGTCTTTATGTTTTTTGCCCACTTTCCCTAAAATCTCCCATTTTTGCTTATTTAGAAAGTCAATAACACTTTGTTGATTGACAGGAGTTTTGTATTCTGTCACGTAGCTTTGGAGGGAGTTTAATGTAAAGGCAACGACGTCTCGTACGGCTTCAAAACCCGATTCAATAAATTGGTGTGCAGATTTTTTCACGGCTTCAATCTTGGAATTCATTTCTTCTTGATATTTATTTTTTTCCTTTTCAATTTCTGTTTTGTAAATCTCGGAGAGTTCTATTATTTCTCTTTGTAACTGAATCCAATCTTCAGACATTTTTTTGTAGAAAGAAAGGCTTTCTATCTCTTCAAATTTATTGTTTTCACAGATTTTCATGACAAAGTGATCAATAAAATGGTTGATTTTGATCCCTATATCATTGTAAAGATCGATAAATTTGGCATCATTGACATTTTTATCAATGTACAAGTGTATGTCATTAGCTTCGGCTTTGATATTTTGGAGCTGGAGGAAAATAAAGCTATCAAAAGTAAGCGCTTTTAGCCCAAGAATATTTTGTTCAGTTGTGTTGAGGCGAGACTCAGCAGCAGGAGCATCCGTCCGGGAAGCCCACAGAAGGAATAGAGAAAGTGTAGCGAAGAGAATGAAATTCTGCATCTAATAATAAACACTTCGGCTAATTGTGATGCTAGTGTCACAAAAAAATATTAAAGAAAGATTAAAAAAGATACAAAAAACAGAGAAGATGACAGTGAAAGAATAAAAACTTCTCTGTAAAGATTAAGAACGAAGGATACACCCTGTGGAGTATTTGCGCAAAGACTACTTCTTGATACCAAAACTGCCATAACGTTTACTAAAACGACTCAATTGTCCACCTGTATCAAGGAGTCTTTGACCTGCACCTGTCCATGCAGGATGAGACTTTGGGTCAATATCGAGCTGCATCGCATCGCCTGGTTTACCCCATGTAGTTCGTGTTTTAAAAGATGAGCCATCCGTCATTGTTACGGTGATCTCATGATAGGGGGGATGAATGTCTTTTCTCATAGACTTTTCTTTATGCAAAACGCTTAGGCCTAGTCTTATACTCTTTTCAAAAGAAAATCAATATTTTTCTATGAAAGCAGCTCTTTCATGCAGAGAGTCAGTGTTTTGTCCTGTCATTAAAGTTAGAGAGATTAAGGTCATCTCCTCAATATTTTATGGAAAAATCGACAGACAAAACTAGACAACATGTATGAATCTATGCGTATATAGAGACAAATTATCCCGCGGGTGTGGTGGAACTGGTAGACACGCAAGATTTAGGTTCTTGTGACGAGAGTTGTGGGGGTTCAAGTCCCTCCACCCGCACCAAAAATATTATAGAAGAGATTAGTGTTATGCAAGTTCAACTTTTATCCTCTGACGGCCTGATGAGGGAGTTTAGAGTTGTTATTCCGGCCAGTGATCTTAATGAAAAAAAGACAGGGTATATCAATAGTCGCGCTCATAAAGTAAAAGTTGATGGATTTCGTCCTGGTAAAGTACCCGCTTATATTTTAGAGCAAAGACTTGGTGGCGATGCACTCAATCATGCGTTACGTGCATCTATTGATGAGTCTATCAAAGCGGCAGCAAAAGGTCATAACCTTCAGTACATCAATGAGCCTAAGGTTGATTTTGATGAATTTGAGGAAGGGAGAGACCTTACATTCAAAATCACTTTTGATGTCATGCCGAAGATTGAGACTAAGGATTTTTCTGTTATTAGTCTTGAAAAGCTTGTTGCTGATGTTGGTGAGAAAGAAATAGAAAAATCGCTTCATGACCTCCATAAGAATCACAAAGCTTTTCAGTCAGAAGAAGGGCGTACGGTGCAGATCGGTGACCGCGTTTCTTGTGGTGTTTCCCTGACGCTCTCTGGGAAGAAGGTCAAAGACTACCAAAAGGTGTCTGTGACATTGGATGTTGGGGCGAATGCTTTCATGCTTTCGGGTATAGATAATCAAATTGTTGGCATGAAAGCGGGAGATCAGAAAACATTCCTATCAACTGTTTCTCCCGATTTTAGTGATAAAGAAATTGCTGGCAGAGAGGTGGAAGCTACCTTAGTGGTTAAGCAGGCATTTGCTCCGAAAACGTTTGAGCTTGATGATGCGTTCGCTAAAGAGTTCGGTCAAGAGAGCTTTGATGCATTGAAGAGTCATCTGAAAGAAAATTTGCGAAATAATTATAATTCTATCGGGCGTCTGTATATGAAACGTCATCTGTTAGACGAGCTTGAAAAGGCTTATGATTTTGATCTTCCTGAGAGCATGGTTAAGACTGAGTTTGAAAATATCTGGCAACATCTCCAAAACGAAATTTCTGGGGCAAAGGCAAGAGGGGATAAGATTGACGATGAGGATAAAAGTGAGGAACAGCTGCGTACAGAGTATGAAAAAATAGCTCAGCGTCGCGTGCGCCTTGGTCTTGTCATTTCTCATATCGCCAAAGAGGAAAAAATCCAGTTAACACAAGATGAGTTACGTAATGCGATTTATCGTGAAGCAATGCGTTATCGGGGGCAGGAGCGTAAAGTGATGGAATATTATCGTAATAATCCCCAAATGATTGATCGTATTGCGGCGCCGCTCCTTGAGGATAAGGTCGTTGACTTTATTTCAACGAAAGCTCAAACCAAAGAAGTAAAGGTTGATGTTGAAGGACTTAAGAAAAAAGTGAAGGGTATTGTTCCAACGATGTTTGATGATGAAGCTGAAGAGGAATAAAGCGGTTTAGGAAGAAGCCATGACCTTATTTCTAATAATCTAAGAGTCTTTTACATTATCTTGAGGAGGAGTATATGTCACTACAAAGTACACTGATCCCTATGGTCATTGAGCAAACAGGTCGGGGGGAGCGTGCTTTTGACATATACTCTCGACTTCTTAAGGAGAGAATTATTTTTCTTACGGGACTCGTTCACGATGACATGGCAAGTCTCATTTGTGCGCAACTTTTGTTTTTGGAAGCAGAAAATCCTGGTAAGGATATTTCCTTGTATATTAATTCTCCAGGTGGTTCCGTTTCTGCTGGTTTATCTATTTTTGACACCATGAATTACATCCGCCCTGAAATCACAACAATTTGTATGGGGCAAGCCTGCTCCATGGGGTCGTTCTTATTAACGGCAGGAGCTAAGGGTAAACGCTATGCTTTGAAGCATTCTCGTATTATGGTTCATCAGCCCCACGTGAGTGGTCTGCAAGGTCAAGCAACGGATATTGAGTTGCATGCTAAGGAAATTTTGAAGAACCGTGCTCTTTTGTATCAAGTCTATGCAGAAAAGACAGGTCAAAAAATAGCTAAAATTGAAGAGGTTTTAGAACGTGATCGTTTTATGTCGCCAGACGAGGCCAAAGATTTTGGACTTATTGATCATGTTATTGTCGAGCGCCCCAAAGCCCTTGAAATTTCTGCGTCAACTATCGAATAAATTAACTTTTTGTTGAGAATTTCTATTCCATACTTTGGAGTAGATGTTCTTAGATGCGTGAAAGATCGATTTAAGAATCATGTTTTTCGCCCGGAGATCCTATGAGCAAGAACCCCAATAACGAAAACAAAAATACGCTATACTGTTCCTTTTGCGGGAAGAGCCAACATGAAGTACGCAAGCTTATTGCGGGTCCAACGGTCTTTATTTGTGATGAGTGTGTTGAGCTTTGCACGGATATCATTCGCGAGGAAAATCGCATTAACACGGGGCGTTCGGGAGAGGGAGTGCCTGCACCTACAGACATTTGTCAGGTGCTCGACGACTATGTTATTGGTCAGTCGTATGCCAAGAGGGTTCTCTCTGTGGCTGTGCATAATCACTACAAGCGCTTAGCTCATGGTGGGAAATCAGGCGATGTGGATATCGCAAAATCTAATATTCTCCTTGTTGGCCCTACAGGAAGCGGTAAAACACTCCTTGCACAAACACTTGCGAAAATTATTGATGTGCCTTTTACCATGGCAGATGCAACGACGCTTACCGAAGCGGGCTATGTGGGAGAGGATGTTGAGAATATTATTCTTAAGCTTCTTCAAGCCGCTGACTATAACGTGGAGCGTGCGCAACGTGGAATTGTTTATATTGATGAGGTTGATAAGATCTCTCGTAAATCTGATAATCCATCGATTACACGGGATGTCTCGGGTGAAGGTGTGCAGCAGGCTCTTCTTAAAATTATGGAGGGCACTGTTGCATCTGTGCCCCCACAGGGAGGCCGCAAACACCCGCAACAGGAGTTTCTCCAAGTCGACACAACCAATATTCTTTTCATTTGTGGTGGCGCCTTTGCTGGGCTTGAGAAAATTATCTCTGCGCGTGGTAAGGGGGCATCCATTGGTTTTGGAGCGGATGTGAAGGCGCCGGATGATCGTCAAACAGGTGAGATTTTGCGGGATGTGGAGCCTGAGGATTTGCTCAAATTTGGTCTTATTCCTGAATTTATTGGGCGATTGCCTATTATCGCTACACTAACAGACCTTGATGAAACAGCACTTGTGGATATTTTAACAAAACCCAAAAATGCTTTGGTCAAGCAGTATAAGCGCCTCTTTGAGATGGAAAATGTCAAGCTTAATTTTACGGACGATGCTCTGTCTGCTATTTCACAAAAAGCAATCAAGCGCAAAACAGGCGCCCGCGGTCTTCGGGCTATCATGGAAAGTATCTTGCTTGATACAATGTTTGAGCTGCCTTCTTATGAAAAAGTTGAAGAGGTCGTTATCAATAGGGAAGTTGTTCAAAATCAAGCGCAGCCGCTCAAAATATACTCAAAGAAATCAGGTAGCATTTCTTTATCCCAGCCGTCTCAAGAAACAGCTGCGAAGGCTTGACGTAAGTGCTTAGTCACATGGAATGGCCTCTGTAATTTTCTTGTTTGTGGATCCTTCTTAGTCGGTAGGTCTTCTGGCAGTTGCAAGCACTTGTTGTTCAAGGGCAACAAGTGCTTCTTTATATATTCTTGCTGCTTTTTTTGTTATTGATTTTTATAAAAATTTCCGTGCATTTTTATAGATAACAATTCTTAAAAACTTATGGAAAAGAATGATAAGTAAGATAGCGAAATTGATGCTCCTCTCCACCGTTATGGTCAGCTTTGGGATGCTGTCAAATTCTTTTGCTTCGGTTCAGGTGAAAAAGCAAGGAGCGAAGACGATTGCTCCAGCCGCATCGGGAAGTAAAGTAAGTGGTGATGATAAAAAGTCTTCTGGTAAAGCGACCGAGGAAAAAAGCTCTGAGCCTGTAAACCCTGGTGTATTGTCTTCAGATAAGGCTGTGCCACCTACATTAAAAATAAATGGTTTTACACTTTTCAACACGTATGTTGTGAACCAGTCTAACAGGACAAATGGCAAGGGCGGGGCGCCAGTCCACTTTGCCACGGATGTATCCGATCTTTATTTCACCATTGCTGGAAAAGCCCAGGGCGTTGACTATATGTACCGCGTGAACTTCCAGGCATTTCCTAATAGCAGCCCTTCTGTGGACCAGAATTACATCCAAATCAAAACAGACGCCTATGCGTTTCGTTTAGGGAACACAGTAGGTCCTGAAGACTTCGCTATTAAGGATGCAGGAAGTGTCATTGGTGGTGCGGGTGGTTTTGAGACAGGAGCCTACTCAAGTGTTTATAACTTGTCTGCAGGCGTCATTAAAATGAATGACAATATCATGGATACAGGGAAATCGCTAAAAATCGTTTTCCTGGGGCCAGAATATATGGGCTTCCAGTTCTTTGCGGCCTATACCCCCAATACGGCTAAGGGCGGCGATATGGAAAAAAATAATACCTTTCCAGATAATCGCAGCATTCCAGGGAATAGTAAGGGGATCTACCCTGAAAAGTCCGCTCAGCCTTATGGTATGAACAACTGGGCTTTTGGGTTTAACTATAAGGTAGCTTCCAATCTGTGGAGCCTTGTGTTAAGTGGTGCCACCGTAACAGAGAGATCGTTTTACACAGTAAGCTCAAAAACTTTGCCCATCAATCGTTTTGCCCTAAGAAATGCATGGGCATACCAATTGGGAGGTGTCCTAGGTTATAATAAGTGGCAGCTAGGTTTGGGATACTTGAATAACGGTAAGGCACGCTTACCCAAAGTCGCTAATATGCCTTTAAATTCTTCAGGAACTGTGCATACAGGGAATATGCATCTTGGAAATGCCGGTCAGGCGTGGAATGCTGGTCTTGGTTATACCGTAGGGGCGTATGAGTTTGCAGCATCCTATCAGCATTTTTGGAGAAAGACGGATGCGACAAACCGTGCTAGAAATAATGTCTGGTCCGGTACGGTTGACTTTAATATTTTCCAAGGATGGAAAATGTATTTTGAGCTAGACTATATCAAGAGTAAAACGAACCAAACGACTGTTGATTTTGCTAATGCTGTGAATCGTGAATTTGGCAGTAACTTGAACCAAGCTGTGGGGAATAACGCTGGTACAGTAGCTATCTTGGGAACGAAGATTAGTTTCTAGGTCATCCCTGAGTCATTGGAAGGCGGCAACGTTCTTGTTTGCCGCTTTTTTTTTGTTTATACATGAAGTACGCGAATAATTACTCCTAAGAGTTATGAAAACTTACCCCTTATTGACTTTTCCCCTGTGTCTTTTCCTAATGTCTTGTGCTTCTAAGCCTCTTGACACAAATGAGCTTCCTAAGGGAAAGGATGAGCGACGTAAAGAGGACTTTGGTAAATTGTTTGGTCCTGAATTCATCGTTCTTGGAAAACCTTCCAGCATGCAGTATGGGGATATTCCAGGCGGTGGACCGATGCGCGTTAACCCTCATTTATGGAGGGCTACGCTCGAAACGCTGTCATTTATGCCTCTCGTATCGGTTGATGCTGTGGGAGGTGTGATTGTGACGGATTGGTATAGTGCTGTAACATCGCCCAGTGAACGTATTAAAGTGACAGTCTATATTCAGGATCGTCAATTACGTGCTGATGCCATTAAAGTGACTATCCATAAAGAATTAAATAAAGGCGGTACATGGGTCGCTGCAACTTCTGATCAGGGAACAGCGCATCAGATTGAGGATATTGTCCTTTCCAAAGCGAGGGATCTCAAAATTCAATACACCCAATCATACAAATAAAGAAAGCTTTCATGGGGAATGAGCCTGCTTTATTCAAAGAAAGATCTTTCCTTCTGCGTCGCGGCTCGAAGTGAGCTTACCCCCCGGAGGCCTCTTCATCTTGAAGGGTGGTTTTTTTTTCTCTATGATGAAGCGAAGATTAAAAGTTAGCCCTAATTTATAGAAACTAGAATTGTTATGACCTACCCTTTTAAACAATTTGAGAAAAAATGGCAGAAAAAGTGGGGAGAGGCACGTGCGTTTGAATTTGATGAACAGTCGCCAAAACAAAAAGCTTACGTACTTGAAATGTTTCCCTATCCTTCGGGAAAGCTCCATATGGGGCATGTGCGTAATTATACGATTGGCGATACCATTGCGCGCTTTTTGAGGCATCAGGGAAAGAATGTCCTTCATCCTATGGGCTGGGATTCTTTTGGCCTTCCTGCGGAAAATGCAGCCATTGAGCAAAAGGCATCGCCTAAGACATGGACGTATGCGAATATTGCTTCGATGCGTGAGCAATTTAAAGCTCTTGGTTTTGCTTTTTCATGGGAGCGTGAGCTTACTACATGTGACGAGAGTTATTACGGACTCGAGCAAAGAATCTTTCTTGATTTTTATCACAAAGGCCTTGCCTATCAATCAGAAACATGGGTGAATTGGGATCCTGTAGAGCAAACAGTGCTTGCAAATGAGCAGGTCGTCAATGGTTGTGGGTGGCGATCCGGAGTGCCTGTGGAGAAAAAGCGTTTGCGCCAATGGTCTCTTAAAATCACAAATTATGCTGATGAGCTCCTGAAGGGCCTGGAGAATCTTCCTAAATGGCCTGAGAAAATTCGAAAGATGCAGCAAAATTGGATTGGCAAATCTAAGGGTGCTTTGATTCATTTCAAACTATCAAATGGCGATAGAGTCGAGGTGTTTTCTGTATGTCCAGAGGTAATCTATGGAGCTTCCTTTGTGGCGTTGGCGCCTACGCATCCTCTTGTAGAAAATCTTGCCAAAAATGAGGATAGCCTCACTGCATTCGTTAAAGAGTGCCAGCAGATCTCAACGGCAGAGGCTGATATTGTAACGGCTGAGAAGAAGGGATATAAAACGGCGCTTCATGCGTTTCATCCGTTGACAGGAGAAGAACTCCCTCTCTATGTAGCAAATTTCGTTTTGATGGACTATGGTACAGGGGCCATTTTTGGCTGCCCTGGCCATGATGAGCGTGACTTTGAGTTTGCAACGAAGTATGGGCTTCCTTTAAAGAAAGTCATTGAGAATGATCGTATTCTTGTCAATTCTGGTGAGCTTGATGGGTTGGTCATCGACGAGGCACGGCTGAAAGCCATTGATCTTCTTACTCAAAAAGGCTTTGGGGAAGCTAAAGAAATGTATCGTATGCGTGATTGGGGGATTTCTCGCCAGCGGTATTGGGGCTGTCCTATTCCTATGGTCTCTTGTGATGACTGTGGTGTTGTACCTGTGAAGGAAGCAGATCTCCCCGTTACGTTGCCCGATAATCCTGATTTCTCTAAGCCTGGTAACCCTTTAGAGCATCACCTTACATGGAAGTATACAATGTGTCCTAAGTGTGGGGGGCCTGCTGTGCGTGAGACGGACACTCTTGACACATTTTTTGAGTCCTCGTGGTATTTTTTGCGCTTTCTTGATCCTCAATTCAAGGATCCTATCAACAAAGATCAGGTAGACCGCCTTATGCCTGTGGATACCTACGTTGGAGGTTCTGAGCATGCGGTGATGCATCTTCTCTATGCACGTTTTTTTGTGAAGGCTTTGAGAGATTGTGGATATATTGATTGTGATGAGCCATTTACTGAGCTTCTGACACAAGGAATGGTCTGTCATCAAACGTTCAAGGACGCGTATGGTAAGTGGGTTGAACCTTCTGACGTCATCAAGGACAAAGAGGGTTCCTATGGACTTAGAGATGGTTCAAAAGTGACGCCTGGACCCTTTGAAAAGATGAGTAAGTCCAAGAAAAATATTGTGGATCCTTTGTACATTATTGATTCGTATGGGGCGGATGCTGCACGGCTATTTGTTCTTTCGGATACTCCTTATTATAGGGATTTTGATTGGAATGATGATAGTCTCGACGGAGCGTGGCGTTATCTGAGTAAAATTCACCGTGTGGGGGAACGGGTTTTTCTGCTATCTAAGCAGGAATTGGTATCAGAAGATAAGGAAGCTTCCCTCGCTCTATCAAAGGCAACCCACCGTTATATGAAAAACGTCACAGACACTTATGCTCGCTATGGCTTTAACAAAGTATTGGCCTTTCATCGTGACTTTTGCCGCATAGTGGAAGAATATCTTGATAAACCCGTTAATTCAGACGTTTTGGATCGTGCATGGACTGTCTTACTTATCACGCTCTCTCCCATTGCACCTCACTTAGCGTCAGAGCTGTGGGAAAAGCGAGGGGAAGAGACATTTCTCCACGATGTAGCCTGGCCTACCTTCGACGATGCTCTTGCTGCATTGGACGAAATAACTATGGCCGTACAAATCAACGGTAAAACGCGTGATTCCATACAAGTAACACCTAATGCTGATGATGAGAACGTGAAAGAAAAAGCCCTCTCCCTCAGTACAGTTGAGCGTTATATAGGCGGAAAAGAAGTGCGTCGTGTGATTATCGTCCCTGGAAGGATTATCAATATTGTTGTCTGTTAGGAAATGCCTCCTGTTTGTTTGTCTCATCGATGTACTATCGGGATGTGGTTTTAAGCCTATGCTTAAACCTTCTGCGGAATCTACGAAAGTAAACCTGAGTGTTGCTGGTATCGAAGGTTACCTTAACCACAAATTCTATCAAGAGCTGAACCAGCAATTGAGTCTTCTCTCAACCAGAGAGCCGGTAACTGTCAAAGTTATTCTTGGCCAAACGCTCTATGACATGAGTTATGGCAAGGATGCGACGGCACTACGCAGTCAAAATGTGATGATTGCAACGTTTGAGGTCTGGCAGAAGAGCAGGCTTTTGCGTAAGGGGAAGGTGGATTCCATTTCCTCATATAACCTTGATCGTAACGATGAGTTTGCGACACTCGCAAGTCGTATGGGAAGTGATGAGAAAGTCATTAAAGCGATCTCCCTAGAAGTAGCACGTGAAGTCTTTTTAAGTTTGAAAGAATAAGAAAGGATACGCTAGACACGAAGTAGTCTCACAACATACCTTTTTTAAAAAGGTTGCAGCAAAAAAGTCTTGCGTCAGGGTATAAAAGACCTTATGGTCACCCTATTATGCCTGCTTGGTGGAATCGGTAGACACAACAGACTTAAAATCTGTCGCTTAACAAGCGTGCCGGTTCGAGTCCGGCAGCAGGTACCACGCGTGGTGAATTGATGGAATACAGTCAGCTTTCTTTTCTTGAATCCCTGCAAGAGTTCCCTAAGTCTTTGGCGAAGGAGATGCTGCCGAAGTCAGTTTTTACACCGCCAACACTCGACAATGCTTTAGATGTCCATAAAGTACAGGATCATGCCATCTTATGGATAAGATCATTAGTTAAGAAAAATAAAAACAGTCCAAGGATTTTTTTATTGCACCAGATCAATGAAGTTAAGTTTAAAAAAAGCGAATATGATCAAAACAGTCTTGTGCGACGATCCGTTATACGCGACCTCATCCCTTCATAAGGCTATTTTCTTCCATTGAATCTTCGCCTTAATCTTCGCCATGGGCTTTAGAGTAGCCTGCTGTTCCATCAAAGCACTGGAGTTTTTCAATATGCATCCAATGGTCATAGGATTCTATATCGGATAAGAGGGCATGAATTTTTGCATTGCCTAGTTCACCATCACCCGTTTCCATGAACCGGCAGCGCACAACGTCTGTTACTTCAGGGGAAACCCCATGATCTTGGGGATAAACTTTTACGCCGCGGCATGAGATAAGCTTGAGTACAAGTCCGTGCGCATGCGCTCTTTTTTCCATACGAAGACCGAAGGTCGTCATAGGCGTCGCCGTCTCAATAAAAATATCCACACCGACCACACAGCGCTCTTTTGCTTTGACAAAGTTTACATCCTCAGACACATGGACTTTGGCGATGGGTTGATAAGGACGAACCTCATCATTATAGTTTTGCCCCAGATTTTTAATAATCTGATCCGTAAATGCTGTTGTGCTCACGGGAGCTCTTCCATGCATCTTGACATCTCGTGTCACATAACCGTCTTTTGCAATTGTTGCGTAAATGGCTTGTTCAATTGCTTTGGCGGCATTAAATTCACCTAAATATCTCAGCATCATGACACCTGAGAGCAGAACAGCCGTTGGATTAATTTCGTTTGTTCCTGCATATTTCGGCGCTGAACCGTGAACAGCTTCAAAAATAGCATACGTATCCCCCATATTCGCACCTGGTGCAAAGCCAAGACCGCCAATGAGCGCAGAGCCAAGATCACTGAGAATATCCCCGTTCATATTGGTTGTGACGATCACATCAAATATCTCAGGGTTTTTCGCCATCATGTGAGCGCAGTTATCCACGATAATATGCTGCGATTCGATGTCTGGGTACTCCTTTGCAATGTCTTCAAAGGTGCGCTTTACAAGACCCTCAGTGAGTTTCATAATATTTGCTTTTGTTGCGCAATGGAGTTTTTTACGCCCCTCACTCTTTACAAACTCAAAGGCAAGGCGAATAATTTTTTCACACCCTTTGCGTGAGATTAGCTTGAGACATTGGGCAACACCGGGGCTTTGCATATGTTCAATCCCCGCATAGAGATCTTCCACATTTTCACGTACAATAACAAAATCGATATTACGCCCCGAGTACGGTGTTGGAACTCCTGGAAGCTCGCGGATAGGGCGTATGTTTCCATATGTCTCGAACATTTTGCGCAATGTAACGTTAGCACTTTTCTCCCCGAAGCCTACAGGCGTTTCAAGAGGTCCTTTGAGAGCTATTTTATTCTTTCGGATGGAATCAATTGTCTCTTTGGGAAGCCCTGTAGCAAGGCCTTTTTTAAAGACAGCAGCTCCAGCCTCGCACACTTCCCAATCAATTTTCACCCCTGCAGCATCTATGACTTTACGTGTAGCCCTTGTGACTTCAGGACCAATCCCATCGCCTTCGATGAGGGTAACGGTGTGCGTGTGTGACATAGAGCAACCTTATGAAGAAGAGCAAACAGTTAAAATTTAACTTAATTTGACTAGAACGGAAAGTGGATAATTTCCCCTGTTTTAGTTTTTCTAGATGCCATTTAAGATTTCATTGTCTTTTCTGTATTTCTTTCTGTGCGAGGTCTTTTCTTTGGCTGCGAAGAATCTCTTGTCAGGATTGAGGAAGAGGAAAGGCTTTCAACCAACTCATCTGATGGAGTTGTTTTTGCCGTCGATGATGGCCGTTTGCCAAGAGAAGAAGAGTCACTCTTCTTAGTTAGCAGCACCTTGTATAGGTTCCAGTTTTTAGACATTTTTCCATTATTTTCTGTCATGTAGTTGAGGATTTTCTGTGGGTGGCATTCTAACTTTTGCAATATCGTTGCAAGGAGAGTATTTTTAGGAATTTTTTTGTGAGAGCGGTCTCCTATATCATAAATTTTCTTATAAATTTCTTTCAAAAAATCCATTGCGTCTCCCCTACTCGCTACATTGTTTTCAAGAAAATAATTAATCGTATGACGTATACTCGATTTTTTTTTCGTGGGAAGCTTTTGAATTTCCGTTTCAATAGAACGCAAGACAAAAGCTTTCGTGTCATTAGAACAATAACCCCATAGCTTATTCATATGTTTCTCTAAGGCTTCTGTTCCTTCTTGTTGTAATGATTCCATTGTAACAAAATTTGAAGGTAGAAAGTCTTCTTCTTGTGGTGTTCTTTGGAAGAGCTTGTCAAATTCTTCTTTGAGGGTTAGGACCGTTTGATTTAACTGAGTAATGTAATTCCACATGTAAACCGTTGTTCTTTGCATCTCAAAAACTGTGTCCTTGAGATTATGTATTTGTTCGTGCTGCATGGTGAGGAATGAGAGCATTTTTTGCTCTAATGTTAATTGACTGAAACTATAACTATTGACACTGGATCCTCTCGTGACCTCCGGGGTTTCTGGGGTTTTCAAAAGACTGGAGCTAGAGGAACTTGTTGAAGCATTCGATACAATCTTCTCTGGAAGCTGGGTGCTCCCTTGTTCTTGTCTTGGAGAAAGCGGAAGTGGTGGCTGAAATGTTAGGGTCGTTGAGTTGTTTTCGTTGGGAGAAAGCAAGAAATCATCCCCGAAAAGGAAGTCCTCATCCTGTGCAGCATAGACTACTCCCATTGAGACACATACGATAAAAATCCACTGTTTCATCATAATATTCTCCTCCGCACGACATAGTCTTATTCTGTTGAAAATTCCTTAAGATAAGGTTAATGCATAATATTAATATTATTATAGACCTTCTCTTTATCTTTTTTTGATCTTTTTTCAGTTAGAGTATAGTTCTCTAGCAATTTTTAAAAGAAAAATTAACTTTTTTGAAATTATTCTAAGAAGGTATAACTTTTTAGTGGTAGCTATATAATGAAAGTTGAACAAAATCATTTAACAGCAGAGAAGGGTTTTTCTATTTCCTCGGCAAACCTTGGTGATTCAGCCAATCTTGTTCTCTATTTCGGAGGACGAGAAGCCCTTGAAAATGGGGGTGTCTTCCATACGCTTAAACGAACATACCCCAATTCTATCCTTGTGGGATGTAGTACAGGAGGGGAAATTGCAGAAGACGATGTGCATGAAAATACTGCTGTTAGCCTTGCTATCCAATTTGAAAAAACAGATGTGCGTACGGCATCATACCATCTTAACAGCGCATCGGAGTCTTTTAAAGCGGGTGAAATTTTAGGGAAGAAGCTCAAGGATATAGGACTTAAAGCTATCTTTGTTTTATCTGACGGACTTCATGTGAATGGGAGCTCTCTTGTTGAAGGCCTTATAAGTATTGTTGGAAAGGCTATTCCCATAACAGGGGGGCTTGCAGGAGACGGTAGCTCTTTTTCTCAAACTGTGGTGGGTCTTGATGCGGTTCCATCATCAAAGCAGATTGTGGCCGTAGGTTTCTATGGTGATCATATTCGTTTTGGTCACGGATCTCAAGGCGGCTGGGAGCCCTTTGGTCATGAACGTACGATCACACGATCAGATGGAAATGTCCTTTTTGAGCTTGATGGTAAGCCTGCTTTGGAAATATACAAAAGCTACCTTGGAAAGTTGGCGGGTGAACTACCTTCCAGCGCTTTATTGTTCCCTATTACGGTGAACGCTCCTGACAAACCGGATGTGTCTGTTGTGAGGACAATTTTAAGTATTGATGAAGATAAGCAGAGCATGACCTTTGCGGGTGATGTACCAGAAGGTTATAAGGCTCAGCTCATGCGAGGAACATCGAAACACCTTGTTCAAGGTGCAAGCGATGCAGCAAGGTGTGCGAAAAACTATATCAATGCAACACATGACTCTGTCGCAATTATGATCAGTTGTATTGGTCGCAAACTCATGATGGGGCCTCGTATTACTGACGAAGTTGACGCCGTGTCGGATGTGCTCGGAAAATTTCCTTGCTGCAAAGCAGGTTTCTTTTCTTATGGCGAAATTTCACCTCATTCCCATTCTGGTGTGGCTGAACTTCATAATCAGACCATGACGATAACAACATTCACCGAAGAAAATTAGATTTTTTAATTTGGGGCAGTCTATGGAGGAATCTCTCCCTCAAATTCATAAAATCCTTGCTCGGCAAGTAAGGCGCTGTACACGGGAGAGTGGCACACTTGATCTGAACGAGCTTTTTAAGCTTGTCGGCGATATGTATACCACTGCAGATGAAGAACAATATCTTTTGCATCAATCATTGACAGTAATGTCTAACGAGCTGACGCAATTAAATGGGGAACTGAGCCTCCAGGCCAAGGAATTAAGAGAAAGCGAGACACGCTATGCTTTGGCCTCTTTGGGTGCCCATGATGGTCTTTGGGATTGGGATATCCTCAATAATAAATGCTTTTATTCAGATCGTTGGAAAGAGATTATTGGATTTCCCAAGGAAAATCCTTTTTTGACGGTTGATGATTGGCTTAATCGTATTCTTATTGAACATAGGAAATCTGTTAAATCAGCTCTCTATCGTCATTTAGATGGCTTTACAGAACGTTTTGAAGCAGAATACCAAATTCAATGCAGTGATGGGAAGTATTTATGGGTTTTAACGCGGGGGATTGCGCTTCGCGACGATCAAGGAGTCGCTGTGCGCATTGCAGGATCTCAAACAGATGTTTCACAGCGCAAACGTTATGA
>CALBMH010000049.1 GCA_937896365.1 uncultured Alphaproteobacteria bacterium | reverse complement strand
GGAAATTATTCCTGATGGTAATGGTCAGATTAGTGGTCACTTTACGATTAAAGGAGCTAATGAGCTGGCATTGCTATTGCGTGCTGGGGCGTTGCCTGCTCCTCTCAAAATCATTGAAGAACGTACTGTTGGACCAAGTCTCGGCGCTGACTCCATTGCAGACGGTAGGAACGCAACAATTCTGGCATTCATTCTTGTGTCAATCTTTATGATTATGAACTATTCACTTTTTGGCGTATTTGCCAACATCGCACTGGTGTTTAACCTCATCCTCCTTTTTGCAGCGTTATCGCTTCTCCAAGCAACACTGACTTTACCTGGTATTGCGGCCATTGCGTTAACCATTGGTATGGCGGTTGATGCTAACGTGTTGATTTATGAGCGTATTAAAGAAGAGCTGCGTCACGGCCTTCGTCCGATCGCAGCCATTGAAGCAGGGTATAAGCGTGCCATGACAACGATCGTTGATGCAAACCTGACCTCATTGATCGGATCAGCTATCCTATTTGAATTTGGCACAGGACCCATTAGAGGATTCGCTGTTAACTTGGCTTTTGGTATTCTTATTTCCATGTTTACAGCCATAGCGCTTACAAAAATGATTATGTCCTGGTGGATAGGAAATAAACATAAGGGAACACTACCTCTTTAAATGGGGACAATAGAAAATTAGAGAGAACAACAGGAAAACATTATGGCTCTTCTTAAAATAATCCCCTACAACACGGCAATCGACTTTGTGAGACTGCGTATTGTTTCGTTTGCCATATCACTCATTATCGTTGCAGCCACCCTTTTTAGCATCAGCACAAAAGGAATCAACTACGGTATTGACTTTCTGGGTGGGTATATTCTCGAGGTCCGGTTCCATGAAAAACCTGATGTGGCTCAACTACGAGAAAAGCTAAATAAACTGGAGCTTGGGGAGGTCGCTCTTCAAACATTTGGTGATGGATCCGACGTTCTGATACGCTTTGAGCGCAAAGATGAAGAAGATGAAGCACAAGGTAAAGCGATCACAAAGGTAAAAGAGGCCCTTGGCAAAGAAGTTGACTACCGTCGTGTAGAAACGATTGGCCCTAAGGTCGGTGGTGATCTTATCAAAAACAGCTTAAAAGCTGTAGGATTTGCTCTTGTCGCTATGCTTACCTACATTGCTTTGCGCTTTGAGTGGCAATTTGCGATCTGTGCTATTGTGGCGCTCATACACGATTGTATTGCTATTCTAGGCCTTTTTACCGTATTCGGGTTGGAATTCAAAGAAACGGCTATTATTGCGATCTTGATTACAGCTGGCTATTCCATTAACGATACCATCGTGATCTTCGATCGAATCCGTGAAAACATTCGTAAATTCCGCAAGATCCCCCTCTCTGACCTCATTAACAAAAGTATCAACGAAACGTTATCCCGGACGCTCCTCACAGCATCCACAACTCTTCTTGCCGTGGCAGCTCTGTACTTCATCGGGGGTAATATTATTTCGGAGTTCAGTCTTCCCATCCTCATCGGCATCCTCATTGGATCGTTTTCATCTATATGCCTCGCCTCTCCCCTCCTTCTCTATCTTAATATCAAGCGTGGTGATCAGAAAACGGGTGATCACAAAGCCGAGGCACGGCTGCAGGAACAGTAACAATGGACGGTGATGGGTGTACTTTCCGCGCGGGGTAGAGGCCATTGTTACCTAGAAAGACTGGCCTCTCAAGAGGGGATAGTGTCTAATTTCCTTTTGGGGCTGTGAGTTGATAGGTGAATGTAACCAAAAAACGGTTATCAATAATTTTTGACTCAATCTTGCGCGCAGCACCATTAATGGGATAGGAATCACTCCGCACAAGAACCTTTCCAAGAGGCGCAACAGAATACTCGGCCCCGATGTGAAAATGGTCACTCATCGCATAACGAAATCCAGCACCTGGAATAAATTTCCTGTAGCTTTTCTTCGTATCCCATGTCGAAGACGTGCCAAAACGCAGTTCATTATACTTATACATGATCGAAGACATTTCAAAAGCTAATTTACCGTACACCATAATTTTAGGATTAATAAGCTTACCCAAAATGAGAGCGGCGCCGTAGCCGAGATTATGCTGAATGCGAACGTTTCCTTGGAAATCCCCTGAGGGTAAGGCGATAGATTTCCGAATATTATTAAAAAATTTCATTGCATAGATTTCACCGCCAAGCATGACCGTTGATGCGCCCTTTTCTGTGACATAACCGATGTGAAAAGACGCCCCTCCACCAAAGTTAGATAATTTGCTTTCAGAAGGCCCTGCATTCGGATTAATCAGCTTATGCTTCCCTTTTGTCAGAATACCCCCAGCACCAACGCTAGCGTAGAGTCCAGAAAAATAAAGACTGCCTTTGACTTGAGATGTTGTCAAAAGGGTCATCAAGAAAGACGTTGCTAAGGACCTATACTTAAATTTTAACATTTTAGATAAACTCAGTTAAAAATGGATTAATGTAGGATTATAAGGGAATCACTTCCCCCGTCAATGAGGAATCCACAAGTCCAATGAAAAAAGGAAAGAGAAAGTTAGGGCTTCTTTTGACCCGACCTTTAGAAGATACTATGGCATTAGCTCGCAGACTCAGGCATCAGGGTGTTCATCACTCTTTTGATCTGTATCTTCAACCGCTCCTGTGTATCAAAGAACTACCATCTTCAACTTCCAAAACGTCTATAGAAGGAAAGGATCTCATTTTCACATCTCGCCATGGCGTATCATTTTTCGCAAAGCAGAATCCATGTCGCATGAATGCTGTTTGGTGTGTTGGCCATAAAACAGCGCAAGAGGCACGAAAACACGGTTTCAAACGTATCACCATCGTTAAGGAGAACGCACGATCCCTAAGAGAGCTGCTCTTCAAAAGAGATGCGCTTACAGACTATATCCATTTTTCAGGAGCAGATGTGAGTGTGGATTTTGAAAAAGAACTTCCTTCTAGGCAGTGTCAACGCATCCTTCTTTATGAATCTGTAGCAGCACAAGAACTACGTCCCACGATCAAAAAGGCTTTTAATCAACAGTGCATTGACGTTGTCATTTTATTTTCTAAGAAAACAGCCGTGACTCTCTCATCGCACATTGATCTACCACAAAGAATACATATTCTGTCGTTGAGTCAGACAATCGCTAACGTTTTCCCCACTCACACCTCTTCTCTTTTCTCAAATGATAATGATATGGTGAATAAGCTTAAAACTCTACACGAGGAACCGTGAGGTATTTTTTTGTCACACGCTGTGAAAGGCTCTTAGATTATTGTACAAGATGGAAGGTGTAATCACGTGAGGGCGGACATTTGATCATGATTGAAAACGATAAAAAAGCTCATTCTACGGAGAAGATAACGAAAGAAGAGAAAAAAGCACTACCCTTCCCCTGTCACTCACTGTTGTTGGAATACAAATGTTTTCTCTTTTTCTTTCTTGTTATGATCCTTCTCTTCAGCATTCAAAGTTATAAAATACACCGTCTTTCGGAAAAAATGTCTCTTGCTGACGTAGAAATTGCCTCCCTTCGAAGTGATAAAAGTGACAACGATGGAAAAATTTCAGATATCAATAAAAAAATCCTCCAACTCAAAGAACAAGTGCAATCCCTTCACCCACAGCCGTCTGCCCTCCAAGAAATGACAACAGAAAAGTTTCAAGCATATTCTTTGGGTACAGAACAAATAGACTCTATCAAACAAATTCTTAGCGATACGTTTGCTCTTAAAAGCGACCTTCAAAGCGCTTTGCAAAATAAAAGCGAGGCTGTCATCTCCATTGATCTTCTTAAACGGGCTATTTTGAGTGGGAAACCTTATGCTCATATTCTTGATGCAGCACAAAAGACGCTTCTCGCGCACTATCCTGACAATAAAAACCTTCTAACGGCTTTTGGTATTTTACGCCTTTCGTCCTCCTCAGGGCTACCCAGTCTGACAACACTTTATGACTTTCCGAAGACCCAAGAAGAAAAAATAACATTACCTTCCTGGTTATCGTGGATAACGGATTATATGTCTATGAGAGCTCACGTCTCCCAAGAATTATCCATAGAGCACCATGAACGTCTGATCCGACTTCTTGAAGGAGAGCAAATCCTCGAAGCTTCCCATCTTGTCAATCGCCACGTGGAAGAGCACCCATTGCAAAAAGAAAGATGGGGTGGCTGGCTCAAAGCCGCTGACATGCGGGCCAAGACAATGCAGAGTATCGATAGTATTTATGAATTTCTCCTCAAGAGTATACAATCATGAGTGAACCCAAGCGCACATTACAACGCTCATTCAAGATCTTTTGGGCCCTTTTTCGCATATCTGCTCTTATCTTGCTTGTCTTATGGCTTATGCACTTTCCGGGAGATGTGTATCTGCGTATGCTCGATTATGAATTCTCCATGACTCTTGGATTTGCTTTAGCCATGCTTTTGCTTATTCTTGGAGTCTTATGGCTTAGTCTTGGCGTTATAAGATCTATTCTGGGGTTTGGAACTTTTTGGAAGCAACGGCGACTTCGTAAAAACATAATACGTGCCCATAGTTTCTTTGATCATGCAGTGATTAGTTTTTTCTCAGAGGATTACGCATCGGTACAACACGATTTAGCCCGTGCTATAAAATATCATCCATCGCGGGAGGCTCTCTACACAACCTTTGCTGCCGTGAGTGCGTTAAATAGCCAGCAGAAAGATAAAGCACATGAACTCTTCTTTAAACTGACGCAAAACAGCACTTTTGCCTTCATGGGATATTTTGGTCTTTATCATTTGTGTGAAGAGAGTCCGGTTGTTCTGCTTGAACAAGCACGCTTAAAAACAGATGATCATCCTTGGATTTTAAAACGATTACTGGATGCCTATTGCGAGGAAAGCCACAACCTTGATGCCTTACTCAAAGCCCAACAGTTAGTACATACACTCCATGAAAAACACCTATTTACAAAAGAACAACGCAATAAATCGTCTGCAGAAGTTTTATGGCGCCAAGCACTCTATTACCAAAAACAAAAAGATTTGGTGAAAGCAACGGATCTTGCACGGCAAAGTTATGAAATCGACGACACACTTTCCGGCCCTGCTATTTTCATTGCTGAAAAGGAACCGCCTCAAAAAGCACAAAAAATACTCCTCAAAGCGTGTGCCCACCACCCCAATCCCGACGTGACCACGAGTATTCTCAAATGCCTTCCTGGAACAGTGGAGACCTTTCACACTTTCGAAGCTGAGCTTGGCTCACATTCCCACCCTGAGATCCAGTTTTTATTAGCAAAGCTGGCGTATCAAGCGCAGCTATGGGGAAGAGCGAAGCAGATTTTAAGTAAGATCGATGAAAGTCATTATGACGCACGATTCTATCTGCTCGCAGCAATACTAGCACAAAAATAAAAAAAGTGAATAAACAAAAGTCTCCAACAGTTTGACTCTTAGAAGATCTTAGGTTTTTTCCTTCACTATGTTTTACCCCGAATAATTATTCGGACCCTCATCCCATACGCACCATTTCCCTCTCCCTCTCTTCTCTATCCTTTGCTAAGGTAGGAGGAAAATGGGAATCAGATAAGAAACAACCTGTTGCAACGCGGTCTATCCTTTCCTCTCCTTTTCCTTGCAATTCTGCCTATCCTTGCAGGTTGTACGCTAATAAACGAACAAGAAAAGCAAAAGATGATCGATGTGAATGCTCCCACAGTCAGGTATACAACTTACTTCCCCCCTCAGCTCGAACCGAGTCTTAAAAAGAAGCTTGAGCACACATCTATTCTAAAACGCCTGGAACCCCGTCCGCCGCTTACACTCTTTGCTCTTGAAAAGCGCGCACAAAAAGATGTGAAAGAGATGCTGGAAACCCTTGAAACCAACGGCTATTTTGAAAGCGATGTCAGTTTTAAGATGACTGAAAATGAGGATCAACATATGATCATGTTTCATATTGAGACGGGTCCCCTTTACATCTTTTCAGGGTTTGACATCCATTATGAAGATCATCTGCCAAGTCATATGATCCATCTGAATGAACTGAATCTTCCCCTTAAAAAGGGTGATCCTGTCGATCTCGAAAAAGCCATGGATATTGGGCGGAAAATTGCAAAATACTGGCGGACACAAGGATACCCCTTTGCGAAAGCATTAGATATGAAGGGGATAAAAAACGCCTCCCACAAAAGCCTCCACTTGATTTTTAGCATCCGTCTTGGCCCCAAAAGTATTTTTGGAAAAACCACCATTAACGGATTGACAAGGCTTGAGCCATCGTTCGTCCTTAACCGATTGGATTATGAAGAAGGGACAGTTTACAACGAGAAATGCATTGATTCGAGCCGAAAAGCTCTTATCGAAACAGGGCTCTTCAATGAAATTACCCTACAACCCAGCCCTCAGCAAGAGAACAGAGAAAGCTCTGCGGTACCCATTGATATCCACCTCAAGGAAGGACCCCCGCGCAGGATCGGTGGTGGAGTTAAATATGCTTCGTCAGATGGTTTCAGCGGACGTGTTTTTTGGCGCCATGACAATTTCCTTGGAAAAGGCGAGTCCATTGAAACAAAAATGATTACGGGAAAAAAACGTAATGAAGCGAGAATTGCATTTTCTAAACCGGATTATGGTCTAAAAAAACAAACACTTTACACAGCACTAAGTGGCACAGAAGACATAACACGGGCATACCGCTCAAAATCAGGAAAAGGGGCATTTGGCTTTACATATGATATCACATCTGTCCTTCAGCTCAGTTACGGCATTGACTACGAGATCAGCAAAATTAAACGTAACAAACGCATTACATATAGTCGCCTTTTGGGTGTTCCATTTATTGGTGAGTTTGACTCAACCAACAGCATTTTGAATCCCACAGAGGGGTTCAAAGTTCGCATAAAAACAAATCCTTACGTTGGAAAATACGCAGGCAACAACGGTTTTTGGGTCAATGAAGTCTTCGCGAGTACCTATATTCATCCCAAGATTCAATCCATTGAAGAATCAGAAAATATTTTCGTTCTTGCAGCTTGGGGAAAAGCGGGGGTTATTTCGTCCTCTAGTACAGAATATGTTCCACCGACGAAACGTCTTTATAGCGGTGGGGGTAATTCTGTTCGTGGTTATGGTTATCAGCTGTTGGGGCCTATTGATAGTCGCACAACACCCATCGGTGGATTGAGTGTCATTGAGTTTGGATCAGAGGCACGTTTTGCGATTACAGAAACGATCGGTGCTGTTGTCTTTGCTGAAGCAGGAAGTGTTGGATTAAAACGCATCCCTAAGATGAACGGTGATAATCTCTTATGGGGAACAGGTGTTGGTGTACGCTATTTTACAGGGATTGGTCCCATTCGTTTTGATCTTTCTTTTCCCATGAAGCGCCGTATTGATCCGGGTTCTTCCCGTCATAAGAAGATGGATGCGCCCTTCCAATTCTACATTAGTATAGGACAGGCGTTCTAAGTGCTACATACAATTCTCCTTCGACTCTCTCTCTTCATCGGCATCACTCTGTTCACCTTTTTTGGAGGAATGAATGTTTATAAAAAAGAAATCATTCTTTTTTCACTCCATCGCATAATCCCTGATGCAACAATAGAGTGTGATACCATCGAAGGGTTCTTTCCACTCACGATAACGGTAACGAATCTCAAACTTTCTTCGCCTACGGTCGGTAAGATTTCAGCACAGCTCCTCCAAACAGATCTCAGTTTACTTCAACTTTTCACCCATCGTCCCTACCCCAAAAAAACACTTTTGAGTATTGATACCCTTTTTATAGAAGAACTCCGCATTGAAAGGCCTCAGATTGTCATCGATGAAAGACACAAGGATAGGACAGAGCTTGATGAAACAAGAAGAATCCTCCACCCTCGCGTGATTATCAAACACTTTGACATTAAGGGAGTGTACGCTTCCTCACCCTCCCTTGCAGAGCCTCCTGTGGCTTTTTCTCTGAAAGGATCCTATCTCTATGACACAGCTGACTTTTCGTACACAGTTCATTATAACTCTTTTTACAATGAAGGATTTATTGGGCTTACCAAAATGCATGCCTTACACCTTGCAACCGAGCTTTATGGTGTACCGGTTTCACTGAAAACGAATCTCAGCAATTTAAAGCATATCTCTTCTTTTGTAAATGTTGGTCCCTATCGTTTGAATGCCAGCGTGACAGATCACAAAGAGTCTCTTACGCTGACATTGCAACAAGAAGAGTGCCCCCAAAATACGATGATTCTTTCTTGGGATAAGGACAGACGTATAACCCTCCAACAGCTTGATCTTGCCCCACCGTTCGGTCCTTATCGACTGATACTCACGCACCCAAGCACCTTTGATGTGGAGAAGAAAAATTTCTTGAATGCTACTCATTTTACACTCAATAAACAACGCATAACCGTCAGTCACCTTGGATTCTCACCAAACTTATCAGGAGATATCAAGGCGGAATCCATAGATCTCGACCTTTTGAAAAAAGAGGTTCCGCACCTTGACTTTGAAGGAAAACTTGATTTCACTGCAACCCTTTCAGGGCATCTTCATGATCCTCATATAGAAGCACATCTCAGATCAGGCAAAATTAAACACAAAACGATTTGCCAATTAAAGATCACAAAATCCTCTCTTAAAGCCCTTTATCATCAAAAGAAACTTGTACTTGATGGCTTTATTGACGGAAAAAATAATCTGACACTAAAAATCAAAGGATTTGCTACACTTAAAAGCCTTGATATCAATATAGCCATTGATGGTTATCTGCGGAATTTCAAGAAACTTTTCCCCCTAGAAGATCGTATCGATGGTCATGTCAAAGGACGTTTTGATCTTCTCGGTTCTCCATTTGATCCAAAAGTCACGGGTGAACTGTCCTTACACAAGGGATTCTATGAAAACTATCTTGTGGGTACTCATATCAAAGACATCTCAGGGAAGGTCATTCTCAAAGACAACCACGCGACATTTTACCTCAATGGCCTTGACGACTTCAAAGGTATTCTTAAAGGCAAAGGGCAAATCTGTCTCAAAGATCAGAGTGGAGACATCCATCTCTCTTTGAGCCAATTCTTTCTAGCACAAAGCGATTTATTCACAAGCAAAGCTAATGGAACTCTTTTCGTCAATCTTGGTAAGAAAACCATTACAGGTGAGCTTAAGCTCGACCCTGTTGTTGTGGATATTGACCAACTCACTCCCTCTGCAACACCCAAGATTCATTTTATCAATGAAATTAAGAAAGAAAATGAAGAAAAAGACCGGGACCGTGATCATTCTAAAGAAAGTCCCAACGTCAATTTTAATTTTAATATTTCCCTTACCCCTGAAAAGCATATTATTGTCCGGGGTTTTGGTATTGAGAGTACCTGGAAAGGTACCATGAAAATCCAAGGACGCACGCCAGATTTTGTAGGAAAATTCTTTCTTGATAAAGGAACGATTGACATTACAGGACGCGTCCTCAAATTCACAAAGGGTGACATTACCTTTGATCATAAAATCAATGAGCCTTACCTTAATCTTGAAGTCGCTAAGAAAATAGACGGATATGACATCTATGTTCAACTTCAAGGACGTCCGTTAGACCCGAAGTTTACATTCCTCTCTTCCCCGGCTCTCTCCCAAGAGGAAGTATTGGCGCTCATACTTCTCGGGCGCACCTCTGCTTCCACATCTTTAGGACAGCTTTTTGATATTAGCACATCTCTCTCAAGTCTTTCGAGCGCAGGACAGGATAAAAGTGTGTTTACAACTTTCCGAAAGGTATTCGGTATCGAAGCATTAGAGATTAAAAAGCAAGATCAAACGAATCTCAGTGAATCTCCCCAAGCAATTAGTATTCGAAAACAAATCTCACCTGATTTCAACCTTGTCATCGAGCAATCATTGAACACAACAGAAGGAGAAAGCAAAAACAGTAAAGCTATTATTGAAAAACAACTCAGCGATCAGTGGAACCTTGAATTCGACGTTTCTACCAATAAAAGCAGTAGCGTCGGCCTCAATTGGACAAAAAGATACTGAAGAATTCCACACTTTTACTGAATCGTCCACCCGCCGTCGATAACGAGTTGTGCTCCCCTGACTTGGGAGGCGTTATCTGAAACAAGGTACAAACAGGCCGCCGCGATTTCTTCCCTCGGGACGAATTTTTTGCTCGGTTGCTTATCGGATACAAAAGATTCCGATGCTTCATCAAAACCCACACCCGACGTAGCCATCTTATCGCGTATTTGCGCTTCCACGAGAGGTGTGAGAACAAACCCCGGACACACAGCATTACAAGTAATGTTTTCTGTGGCTGTTTCCAAAGCTATGACTTTTGTGAGGCCAATAAGACCATGCTTGGAAGCAACATAGGCTGATTTACCTGACGATCCCACAAGACCGTGGGTAGAGGCGATGTGAAGAATGCGACCAAAACCATGCTGGCGCATCACGGGGAGAGCGAGGCGCGTTGTATGAAAGGCTGCCGATAGGTTAAGACTGATAATCTGATTCCATTTCTCAACGGGAAATTCCTCAATGGAGGCAACGTATTGCATACCTGCATTATTAATAAGAATATCAAGCCTTCCAAAGGTATCCTTTGTAAAGCGAATAAGCTCCTCAATATCTTCCACCTTTGTAAGGTCCGCAGCGCAATGAACGGCTTTGCCTTTTCCAAGAGAAGAGAGTTCGGTCACCAATGCAGCAATCTCTTGCATCGCACCAAAACCGTTAAGAACAACGCTTGCGTGGTGTTTAACGAGTTCACAAGCAATACTCAAGCCGATACCGCTTGTTGATCCCGTAACAACGGCGACTTTTCCGGATAATGACATCGTATAATCTCCCTAACTGCACTTCTTGGTAAAGAAGAATTTTCTTGAAAAAAAAGCGTACATTGTGAATGATATATCTTTCCTACTAATATTTCCTTAACACGACTTTATAATTCTATGAAAAAGAAACGATCACGTATCCCTTCCGCCATTTTTGCGATTGGTGCCGCTCAGCTATTGATCAATATTTCGTCCGTTATGATTTTTAGCCTTTCCGCTGTCTATCTTAAATCAATTTTGGGAGTAGGGACAGGATGGATTGGTTTTTTGGAAGGAGCTGTTGAAGCAAGTGCCCATGCAACGAAGCTTTTCTCCGGTATGATCAGCGACTATTTACGCCGTCGTAAAGCTATTATGGTCGTTGGTTTTGCCCTTGTGACAATCACGCGCCCACTACTGGCAGTGTCAGAGAGTTTCTTAGCGGTCTTTATGGCGAGATTTTTCGATCGCTTTGGCAACGGGATACAATCCACACCCAGAGATGCTCTCGTAGCAGATATCGCACCTGCGGACATTAAAGGAGCTTGCTTTGGTCTTCGTCAGACGCTTGGTACGGCAGGAAGTTTTGCGGGGGGTATTATTGGTATTCTTGCCATGATGTGGACGATGAATAATTTTCATCATGTCTTCTGGATCGCAACGATTCCAGCCTTTGCTGCGCTTATCATCTTAGTTTTAGCGATCAAAGAACCAAAGCCCGTGCCCCTCCCTGATGGTGAGAAAGACGATGATGTGACCCACCCCAAAAGGCACCCTATCCGTTTGGATGATTTGAAGCGCCTTGGTAAAAATTACTGGTTCCTCATGATTGTTGTGGGTGTGTTTATGTTAGCACGTCCGACAGAGGCGTTTATGAGTCTTCATGCCCATCAAACATTTCACCTTTCTGACACCTACATCCCTGTGATTTTGTTGATCTATAATATGACTTATTCTTTATCGTCTTATCCCATTGGGCGGCTTGCTGATCGCATGGATCGTTATCAACTGCTCCAAGTAGGTTTTCTAACGCTTGTTCTTGCGGATGTGGTTTTAGCTTTCGCTCCCACTATTTGGGTCTTATTCCTAGGGGTTGGCATTTGGGGCATTCAGATGGGCATTAGCCAAAGTGTCTTTCTCGCACTCGTAGATCAAACCGTTCCAGAAGATCTCCGTGGTACGGCGTTTGGCTTTTTCTATCTTATCAGTGCCATTGCCCTTATCGTAGCAGGAACGGTGGCGGGAAACGTTGCTCAGCACTTTGGTAGCGTGGGGACATCTTTTTTCGTCAGTAGCGGTGTGGGTATGTGCGCTCTTTGCGTTCTCCTCATCGTCTCAAAAGTCAGCAGGTCAAAAGAGAAAGCCAAAGGAAGGGAAGGCGCAGAATAACCAACGGGATAACCACGGTAATGCTGCCCCGCTCTTTTACCCCTTTTGAGTTATCCCATGCTTACCTCTTCGGCGCAACCTGACCTCTTGACCACTTTAACGAGGAAGCTTAGTGACGCTCTTCAAAAAGAATAATTTCGTCGGGACGTGCAAAATTTAAAACAGCACGCGCGCGCTCTTCAAGCATGTCGCGATCTAGACTATCCGGGCGCAGCAGATAGACCCGACGCTCGATAATTTCCTTTTGTGATTGTAAAAGATTGAATTCCATTCGCACGTTCCCGAGTTTTTGCTTCATACGCAGCATCGCAAGAAGGCCGCGCTCCCCTTGAATACTGTGGTAGATGAAGTAAGCAACGCAGGAAAAAGCAATAAGAGGCCCCATAAGCCCCCGGATGTGGGAATTTTGAAGGATGTCAGAAAATCCACGCTTCACCATTTCATAAACGCATCCACGGCAAAGTGTGCGGTGGATCCCAGGCACTCTGCAATACGCAAAAGCTGATTGTATTTTGCCGTACGCTCGGAACGACACAGCGACCCTGTTTTAATCTGACCCGCATTCATCGCAACAGCTAGATCTGCGATAAACGTTTCCTCTGTTTCTCCCGAACGGTGGGAGATCACCGTCTTATACCCTGCGCGCTGTGCCTGCGCGATGACATCAAGGGTTTCTGTAACCGTACCTATCTGGTTAAGTTTGATGAGTATGGCATTACCCGCTCCATGAGCAATCCCCTTTTCAAGACGTTTTTTGTGCGTCACGAACAGATCGTCGCCCACAATCTGAAGGCGGTGTCCAAGAGTCCTTGTCATCTCTGCAAACCCCTTAAAATCCTCCTGGTCAAGGGGGTCTTCAATGGACACAAGGGGGTAGTCATCAACAAGCTTTGAATAGACTGCAATCATTGAAGGGCTGTCCTGATCACGCCCGCCGTAAACATACAATCCTTTGTTGGCGTCATAAAACTCACTAGCGGCAACATCCAAAGCCAAGGCAATATGCTCCCCGGGCATCAACCCAGAGTCAACAATAGCCTCCATAATCAGATCAAGCGCCTCTTCTGTACCCCCTAGACGTGGAGCGACTCCCCCCTCGTCCCCCACGGCTGTGGAGATACCACGCTTTTTCAATAGCAGCTTTAGCGTGTGGAAAACAGCTGCTGATAATTCGAGCGCTTCCATAAACGTTCGGGCCGCCACAGGCACAATCATGAATTCTTGGATATCCAGACCATTATTCGCATGAGCACCCCCATTGATAATGTTAATCAATGGCATGGGAAGTGTATGGGCCCCTACCCCCCCCAAATACCGAAAAAGAGGCATTTTATAGGCGCGCGAAGCGACCTTGGCACAGGCCATACTCACAGCTAACGTTGCATTCGCACCTAGCTTGCTTTTATTCTCTGTGCCATCAAGATCACAGAGCATCCTATCAATTTTACGTTGCTGATCGACTCTATGCCCCTGCAGAAGCTGGAAAATATCCGCCTCAATCGTTTCGATAACACAACGAACACCCTTTCCTTGGAAGCGATGCTTATCACCATCGCGCATGTCAAGGGCTTCAAACGCTCCCGTTGACGCTCCAGAAGGAACAGAAGCACGCGCTTTCATTCCATTATCCAACATCACATCCACTTCCACGGTGGGAAATCCCCTGGAATCAAGAACCTCTCGAGCGAGAATATTTGAAATCGCTAAATGATAGTAGGTACTATGCGGCATAGACACTCTCCAACGATGGTAATGTGGAAAGATATGCTTTGGTCATCAGGTCAAGATCACGCATGTGGGAAAGGATATGCGGGAGATAGCTCAGAGGGATCATGTTCGGACCATCACTGGGGGCCGTATTTGGATCATTGTGGACTTCCATGAAGATTGATGCAACACCCGTAGCAAGAGCTGCTCGAATGAGAAGAGGAGCAAATTTACGCTCTCCCGACGTACTATCACCAAACCCACCCGGTTGCTGCACGGAATGGGTCGCATCGAACATAACAGGGTAACCCGTATTGCCCATGATCTCCAACGCACGAAAGTCTGAAACAAGCTGATTGTATCCAAAGCTTACGCCACGTTCACAAAGAATAATATTCTCATTCCCAAAGGAAACAATTTTCTTTGCTACATTTTTCATATCCCACGGCGCCAGGAATTGTCCTTTTTTAATATTCAAGGGCTTCCCCGTTTGCGCTGCTGCTTTTAAAAAATCTGTTTGCCGACAAAGGAGTGCTGGTGTTTGCAAGACATCAACCACTTTCGCAGCAAGCGCGCATTGTTGCTCATCATGAACATCCGTCAGGATTGGCACACCTATCGTGCGCTTCACCTCCTCCAAGATCGCAAAGCCTGCCTCCATGCCAACACCCCGCGCGCTATGAATACTCAGACGATTCGCCTTATCGAAAGAAGATTTATAGATCAAAGGAATCCCTGCCTTCTCAGCAAGAGCTTTTAGAGCTTCAGCCATACGCAAAGCATGATCACGGCTTTCAATAACACACGGACCTGCTACAAGAACAAAGGGAAGGTCATTACCAATTGCAATGTCACCTACTTTAACCTGTTTAGCCTGTTGCATTTTTCTTTCCATCTCTTAAGTTTATGATCTTTTTTTATTCTTACGGAGCATCGCCGCTTCGATAAAAGCTTTGAATAAAGGATGGGAAGCCAAAGGGCGAGACTTGAACTCCGGATGGAATTGTCCCGCGATGAAAAAGGGGTGATCACTGCGCTCCACGATTTCAGGAAGCTTGCCATCAACCGACATACCCGAAAAAACAAGTCCTACCGCCTCAAGCGTATCTTTATAAGAGATATTAACCTCGTAACGGTGACGATGCCGCTCTGAAATGACTGTACTACCATAAATTTTATGAGCAAGAGACCCTTCTTTTAAACAACATGTGTAAGCCCCCAAACGCATTGTACCACCGAGATCATTTTCCGTGTTACGGGTCTCAATGGTATGACCCTCCGCCCATTCTGTGAGTAACCCAACAACAGGATTCGTCGTTTGCTCTAACTCCGTGGATGAGGCGTCATGGAGCTTTGCGAGGTTCCGCGCTGCCTCGATCACAGCAAGCTGCATGCCAAAGCAAATACCCAAAAACGGCACATTGCCTGTGCGCGCGTACGTAATGGCTCTGAGTTTCCCTTCGACCCCCCGCAACCCAAATCCCCCCGGAACAAGAATAGCATCACAGGGGGCTAAGATCTGCTCAATGGGATGCTCATCATCACTACAACCGCCCCCGTCAACGTCTCCAGCATCGACAAAGTGCACATCGACCTTTACATCATTGGCAAGTCCGCCATGAATCAAGGCTTCACAAAGGGATTTATATGCATCTTGGAGTTGAATATATTTCCCAACGACAGCAATTTTCACCGTATCCTTAGGATGATGGAGCTGATAAACAATCTTTTCCCAAGACGTCATATCCGGCGTTGTCGTAGGAAGATGAAAGTAAGTACATACTTGCCTATCAAATCCTTCTTTGTGGTAGTAGAGAGGAACATCATAAATAGATTTAAGGTCCTTACCTGTCACCACCCGTTCAGGCTTTACATTACAAAAAAGACCCAACTTCGCCTTTACATTCTCACTCAAATCCCGGTCTGTACGACACAAAAGCATATCAGGCTGAATACCATAACTAAGGAGCGTACGAACCGAATGCTGTGCTGCCTTGGTTTTAAGCTCCCCTGCAGCCTCAATATAGGGAACAAGAGCAGCATGAACGAAAAGAGTACGATCACGGCCCAGATCAAAAGCAAGCTGGCGAATAGCTTCTAAAAAAGGGAGACTCTCAATATCGCCCACTGTACCACCAATTTCCACGATGACAAAATCCATATCATCCACATCATTGGTGATAAAGCCTTTGATCTCATCAATCACATGGGGTACCACTTGTACTGTTCCACCCAAATAGTCCCCCCGGCGCTCTTTTCCAATAATCTGGGCATAAATGCGCCCCATGGTCATAGAGTCATTGCGCCCATGGTCACGCCCTGTAAACCGCTCATAATGGCCGAGGTCAAGATCGGTCTCCGTCCCGTCCTCTGTCACAAATACCTCACCATGCTGGTAAGGACTCATCGTTCCAGGATCTACGTTGAGGTATCCATCCAGCTTTCGAATACGTACAGAACAACCATGAGCCTGCAAAAGAGCACCCAGAGAAGCTGCTGCAATACCCTTACCTAAGGATGAGACAACGCCACCTGTAATGAAGATATAGCGTGTCACTGTCTATTTTTTATCATCAGCAGAAGGTGGCGATGACGTCGCAGGGACCTCTTGACGTGTTACGGGAACATCCAAGAAAGAAGACTGCTTACGAATCTGACGCCCAGCAATCACGCTCATGATCAAGCAATTGAGCATGAACACACCCGCTAAAACAGCTGTCAGTCGCGTTAAGAAATTCGCCGCACCACGGGCTGTAAAGACATTATTGGAAGCCCCCCCACCAAGACCAAGACCGCCTCCCTCACTCTTTTGCAAGAGAATCACACCAATAAGAGCCAAAGCAACAATGGCCTGAAGAACAAGTAAAATAACCATTTTTCCATCTAAAAATAAAATCTGACCTTGCTATCCTTTATACGTTCTTTCCAAGAAAAAATCTACCTCATCAAAATTCATTTGTCCTTTCCCCGCATCTGCTTGTTCTTTTTTTGGGGTGTTGTTCACGCACATTTTCCCCCGTGGTGTGGGT
>CALBMH010000048.1 GCA_937896365.1 uncultured Alphaproteobacteria bacterium | reverse complement strand
GTGGGGCATCAGGCAGGAGCCATGATCGCCGAAGCAGCACTGGCGATGGAATTTGGTGCTTCCTCAGAGGATATTGCGCGCACATGTCATGCGCATCCCACCATGAGCGAAGCTTTTAAAGAAGCGGCGTGGGAAACTTTTGCTAAAGCCCTGCATAAATAGTGTAACGTTAACATTTTTTTCATTTTTTTCGATGTACTATGGCGAGCAAGGAGATTTGAACCCCTTAGGATATCGTAACCATGAATTATATCATTATTCTTCTTTCTTTCTACCTTATGGGATCAGCGCCTGTTTTGGCCTTCCAGAATTTAGAACGACTCTTTGTTAATCTTGAAACTTTGGAGCAAGGGAAGGCAAGGAAGTTTAGGGTTATCATGAATGCTTTGTCTTTCGCTGAGAATCTCCCTGATAATACTATGATAACAAGCCCATGCCCGAATCACAAAGTATCTCAGCAACTCAGCAAGGTTTTCATTAATGCCATAAATGCAGATGACATTCCTGAAACGATAACGGCGCGCTATTCCTGGGTGAAAAGTAACCTTTTACCTCATACTGCACAGGGCAATAATTGGGGATCTGCTTAATGAGATTTATGACAAACTGGGCGCTATTTGTCGATCATTAGAATTAGATACTTTTTCGGAGATTTGCTCTACCTCGAACATCGAGGAAGCTCTTTCAGAGGAAATTATAAAGAGTGTACAGATACCCATTCAATATTTTTCCCTCAGTAATAGTATTGATAACATGAAGGAAAAAAATGGAGAAAAAGCAATAAGAGTAAGAGTTTATAGATCATCTATTTTCAAAATAAGCAGCGTACCTTCAGTTCCGAAATAAGCGACATGTCCTAGCCCATGCCTCTCTTTCGCCTAACAACAGTCAATTTTGAGGGGTACATTCAAACAGAGACAGTCTTTGCTGAGTTTGAAGAGCACGTCAAGTCTATGATGGACGAGCGTGGTCTGACGTGTATTGCTTACCAAAGAATACATGCCCGTAACCTGTCTAAGATTCCAATACAAGCTCTTGCTAGCTTTTTTCTAAGGCTTTCAGTCTTACTCGAAGCAGGGCACTCACTCCTTGCGACATTGAACGATGTGGGCATCTCCACAAAAGATAAACGTCTTCAGCATTTGGCAATGCTTTTAACCGCCCAGTTACGGCAAGGAATGTCCCTTGTCTCTTGCCTTGAACCCTATCCTAAGCTGTTTGATCCTGTTATACGGTCGATGATCGAGCAAGGAATGACATCAGGAAAATTAGCGGAACATTTCTATAAAGCCCACCATTATCTTCAGCAAAGATTGCTCTACCGAAATCAGTTTAAAAAGGCTACTTTTTACCCATTGTTTTTATTTCTTGGGATTATTCTCCTTTTCATTCTCTTTACACAATTTCTTCTTCCACAAGTTGTCCTATGTCTTCAAGAAATGGGCGTTCAGGAACTTCCTTTGGCAAGTCGTCTCCTTATTGGTTTTACGCATTTTTGTGAAAACTATGGTGTTATTATTCTTGGTGTGTTTTTCATAAGTTTATGTCTTACGTTAGGATTCATACTGCATAAGGATGTACAAAAAAGATTGACACCGCTTCTACAAAAAATCCCCATAGTCGGTCCCTTTTATACGCGGCAAGTGACTCTTCCTTGGTTGAGTTCTATGGGTGAACTTTATGGGGTGGGTGTGTCCTTTAAAGCTTGTTTGGATCAATCGGCTAATGCCATCCATAATCCCTATATTCGTAATCTTATTGAAACGATGCATAATGAACTTTTGAAGGGTCTGGGCTTCAATCAAACAATGACAAATTCACAGCTCTTTTCTCCTTTTGTCATAGCGTTGTGCGATTTGGGTATGAAAAGCGGTCAGTTATCTGTGTTTTTTCTTAAGGCCTATGACCTTGAACAAGAAGAGCTTCAAGGGCAACTCTTGTTTTGTCTTAAAAAGCTTGAACCGCTCATCATTATCGTTATGGGAAGCTTGTTGCTATGGATGGTTATGGGTGTCATTTTGCCACTTTATGGGAATATAAATTTGTGATTCAAAAAAAAGTGTGTCACCCTGTACCAGGTGTATTTCACAATTCAAACATTGGGGCAGGAAAAAATGTCACTTTATCAAGTTTCTGAGAGTACTTTCGACAAAGACGTATTACAGAGTGACACACCGGTCATTGTTGACTTTTGGGCAGAGTGGTGTGGTCCATGTCGTGTGCTCTTGCCTGTCTTGGAGGAAGCAGCGCCAGAAGTGGTGGGGCGTGTAACGATTGTTAAAGTGAATGTGGATCAGTGCCAACAAGTGGCTGCTCGCTATAATGTGCGCAGTATTCCCACTCTGATGCTGTTTAAAAATGGTCAACCAGAGTCGACGAAGGTGGGCTTGCTCAGTAAGGCAAAGCTGTTAGAATGGATTAATTCTGCTATTTAAAAATCCGGTCCATGGGAGCGAAACTCTTCTTTGGCATACTTAAAGGAGATTAAGGATAGGATTGTTGCCATTAAGCTACTACCGATGAGAAGTGTTGGGAGCAGGTCGTCAAAGGCCATCCATCCCCGATCAAAGAGGAAACAGAGTAGCCATCCCGTGATCCATCCTGTGTGGCCAAAGTAGAAGAACCAGTTTTTCATCAATTTTTTGCATAAATTAAGTTTTTCCTGTTTCTAGTCAACGCATTAAAAGTTAAAATTTTATTAAGGTGCGACACCTATCGTCTTCTTTGCCCTTCTGTTATGTTGGGTTATCTGCTCTAAAAGCTTCTTTCAAATGCTCATCACATGTACAGACGATAACGTCATCCCTCTTATACGGCGCCTGTCTTCCCACAAAGCATCCGTTTTTGAGAGAAACGTTCTCGAACATCTTGGAAAAGACGAAATCATTTTCGTGACAACCTCAAGGGGAGACATTCAAAAAATATCTCTTCCCGATAAAGAATGGTCTTATTATGGATGTCTTCCGCAAAAATTCAAGAAAGGCACTTATGCTTTCCTGAATATAAAGCCAGAATATGAAAGCCAGATAGCGTTGGCTTTTGCGCTGGGGAGCTATCATTTTGATAGGTATTCTTCAAAAACTCCGCAGCAAGGGCCTTTTCTTCTTGTCTCTAAGGAAACCTATCATGCCGTTCAGCCTATTGTTGATGCCCTTTACCTTGTGCGTGATCTTATTAATCAGCCTGCTAATCATATGGGGCCAGCGGACTTAGCCAACGTAGCAAAACGTATGGCTGAACAGTACAAAGGGGACTATCGCTGTGTGATGGGAGAAGACCTTGCTAAGGCCTATCCCCTTATCCATCTCGTGGGTCGAGGCGCTGAAGCGGATCGAGCACCTCGTTTTGTCACGATGTCTTTTAAACAGAAGCATGCAGCAAAAACGGTTGCGCTTGTAGGAAAGGGGGTGTGTTTTGATAGCGGTGGCCTCAATATTAAGCCGGATTCGGGTATGCTTCTGATGAAAAAAGATATGGGGGGAGCAGCACAGATACTGGGTTTGGCACAGCTTTTATTGGCTAAGGATACGCCTATCAATCTCGCTGTTTATCTACCTCTTGTCGATAATGCTGTGGATGGGAAGTCCATGCGACCGTTAGATATTGTGAGATCTCGCTCAGGGAAAACGGTAGAAGTAGGGCACACAGATGCAGAAGGACGCCTTATCCTTGCGGATACGTTAACGCAAGCCTGTGAAGATCAGCCCGATTTACTTATTGACTGCGCAACACTTACAGGGGCAGCACGTATCGCCCTTGGTCCTGAGGTGCCGGCTTTCTTCACCAATATATCATGGATTGCTAGAGAACTTTATGAGTGTAGCGAGCGTATGGACGATCCTTTATGGCAGATGCCACTCTATCAACCCTATAAAGAATCGCTTAAGGCCATGCATGTGGATCTCAAAAACGTCGCTAACCATGGTTACGCTGGAGCCATTATTGGAGCACTCTTTCTTGAGGAATTTGTGGACCCAAACATTCCATGGCTTCATCTGGACTTTATGGGCTGGAATCCTCGGTCCCGTCCAAGTTTTCCCGAAGGAGGTGATGCTCAAGGGTTACGAGCCTTATATGAACTTATCCTATCATTCACCCATAAGGATTCTCATTCCGACAGGCTTTCGGCTAAAAGGCAGACAAAACTAAGACTCAAACCAAATAGTTGAGACTGAAACTAAATAGAGGAGATGTACTCTCAGAAATGTTTACGGCAAAGGGCAACGTAACGGTCATTGCCACCAATTTCAATTTGTTCTCCTTCTTTCACGCGCCTACCTTGTTCGTCAATGCGGGCATTCATTGTCGCTTTGCGTCCGCAGTGGCAGATCGTTTTGATTTCTATTATTTCTTCTGCGAGTGCTAAAAGGTAGTGGCTCCCTTCAAAGGTTTCACCCAAAAAGTCAGTGCGAAGGCCATAGGTGAGAACGGGAAGATTCAGTTGATCTACAATACGGCACAGCTGTGTGACTTGTTGCTTTGTTAGAAATTGTGCCTCATCAATGAGAACACAGGCAAGTTTAGGTAGAATTTCCCTTTGGTTCTTTACTTCCTTGAAAAAATCAAAGGTGCGCTCAAAAGGAATAGCTTCACTGGCAAGTCCAATACGAGAGACAATGCGACCGCTGCCATACCGTGTGTCGATGACGGGAATATAAAGCAGAGTGTTCATTCCACGTTCACGGTAGTTGTAGCTGGACTGGAGAAGAGTTGTTGTTTTTCCAGCGTTCATGGCAGAGTAATAAAAAAAGAGTTTTGCCATAACACACGTATCCTCCATGGCATGTTGAGCGTCCGGTTGTCATAACATTTTTTCAAGGTTCTCGCTATAAGAATTAAGCCATGGGAAAAAATATAAAAAAAATATAAATAGAGCGCGCGCGACACAGAAATATACTTACCTGCTCAGTATGACCGTGGTTGTGATAACCGTGTAAGCCAATGCTTGGGAGGGTAAAAAAAGAGATTTTCTTAAACTTTAATGGGGGTGGCTTATACCCTTTCTCTTCACTCATGGCCTTTTTTGCGTATTCCTGCTATGTGAATAGAAGATTTATATTCACAGAGGAATAAAGACTATGATGATTTCCATTGAATTTCCCGATGGCCAACGGCGGGAGTACGCAAGGGGTGTGAAGGGCTTGGAGATTGCTGAGAGCATCTCTAAGTCCCTTGCTAAAAGGGCAGTGGCAATAAAGGTGAATGGAGAACTCTATGATCTCACCCGTCCTCTCCAGCAAAGTGCTTCCATTAGCATCATCACCAAGGAGACAGTTGAAGGCCTTGATGTGATTCGTCATGATGCTGCCCATGTTTTTGCAGAGGCTGTCAAAGAGCTCTATCCGGATACGCAGATTACGATTGGTCCGAGTATTGAGAATGGTTTTTACTATGACATTTACCCCAAAACACCGCTCACGCCAGAGGATCTCCCGAAAATAGAAGAACGCATGCGCGAGATCGTAGCGCGTGGTGAGGCGATTGTGCGTGAAGAGTGGGAGCGTGATAAAGCCATCGCTTTCTTTACAGAACAAGGAGAGCACTTTAAAGCAGAGATTATCCGTGACCTACCGGAAGTGGGGGTCATTAGTCTTTATCGCCAGGGAAACTTTATTGACTTGTGCCGCGGACCACATATGCCGAGCACGGGATATTTGGGAACGGCGTTCAAACTCCTCAGTCTTGCGGGTGCCTATTGGCGTGGTGATTCAAAAAACCCCATGCTACAGCGTGTGTATGGAACAGCATGGGCAACTAAGGAGGACCTTGATAAGTATCTTTTCCAGATTGAAGAAGCTAAAAAACGCGATCATCGCAAATTGGGTGTAGAGTTGGAGCTTTTTCATCAACAAGAAGAGGCTGTCGGTGCCGTTTTTTGGCATCCCAAGGGGTGGACACTTTACAGAACTCTTAAGAACTTTATCCGCAAAAAACTTGAGCGTGCGGGCTATGTGGAAGTCAAAACGCCACAACTTTTAGATCGTTCTCTTTGGGAGGCGTCGGGGCATTGGGAAAAGTTTCGCGAGAATATGTTCACGGTAGAAGCAGACGAGGATAAGATTTTGGCTGTGAAGCCTATGAACTGCCCCTGTCATGTTCAGATTTTTAAGCAGGGTCTCAAGAGTTATCGTGATTTACCTCTGCGTATGGCGGAGTTCGGTAGTTGTCATCGCAATGAACCTTCAGGGGCAATGCATGGGATTATGCGTGTGCGTGCCTTCACTCAAGATGATGCTCATATTTTTTGTACGCCGGATCAGATTGTGTCAGAGACAAAGGCTTTTTGTGATCTATTGAAGGATATTTATAAAGCTTTTGATTTTATGGATGTACGGGTGAAATTCTCCGACCGTCCCGAAAAGCGGGCAGGATCGGATGAGATTTGGGACTTAGCAGAAAACTCACTCATGGAAGCGTCCAAAGCGGCAGGATTGGATTTTGTCCTTAATCCAGGGGAAGGGGCCTTTTACGGGCCCAAGCTTGAGTTTGTTCTTACCGATGCCATTGGTCGTGATTGGCAATGTGGGACGCTTCAGGTTGATTTTGTCCTTCCTGAGCGTTTAGATGCCGAATATGTTGGTGAGGATGGCAAGCGCCACCGTCCTGTTATGTTGCATCGTGCCATTTTTGGTTCATTTGAGCGATTTATTGGTATGCTGATTGAGCACTATGCAGGCAAGTTTCCTCTTTGGCTCGTGCCCACTCAAGTGGTTATAGCAACCATTACGTCACAGGCTGATGGTTATGCTGCTAAACTCCTTCATATACTTAAAGCAGCGGGTATGCGTGCGGAGCTTGATGTGCGCAATGAGAAAATTAGTTACAAAATTCGCGAACACTCTTTGAAAAAAGTTCCTATTCTTATGGTTGTGGGCAAGCGTGAGGCGGAGGAGGCTACTGTGGCGCTGCGGCGTCTTGGTGGTGACGCGCAGCATGTGATGACCCTTGATGCAGCACTTGCAATATTGTTGAAAGAGGCGGCGGAACCTTAGGTTCGGAGGGGGATGCCCCGTGTCCCCCTGGACCTTAGAACTCATTAAAGAGTGAGGAAGCCACGTTGGAGCACAGGAGGCTTGCACCAATTTCTCCATCAACACAAACCGGCCCCCTGTGAGCTGGGAGAAGGTAGCGTAGGCAAGGCCCTGCGGTCATGCGCTATTTTAACTTTTTGCCTTAATATTTAAAATTATATTGCTGATACAGTTCATTCATCTTTTGATTATGAAGTTCGCCATATTTTTGAGTATCTTTTTGCAATCTAGATACGATGGATCATTTGTCGGAGTAGTTTTAAAATTCCAGAAAACACACACACTCAAGAGTATGGTACGCTTCAACCTTCGCGTATAAATCTGGAATGGTCCCAGAAGTTTCTATTCCGAGA
>CALBMH010000047.1 GCA_937896365.1 uncultured Alphaproteobacteria bacterium | reverse complement strand
TCACTTTGACAACTGTGGGCAGAGGAAGGGTTTTGTGGGCAGCACTCACACAATCACGTTTGTGAAAGATTAAGGTACACGGGAAAATGTCAGGAGGTGGCTCTGTCTCTTCCCTCACCTAATGCGTATTCATAAGCCTGGGTCCACAACGTACAGGTTCGATGTGCACACAAAACCCCTTTTCATTCAGCTCCAAGAAAGTACCACAGAACGTTCCTGGACCACTGGCTGGCTGCATACGGTCAGTGGGGACTTTTCTGCGAAACCGCGCAATGGGAACAGCCTTATCCATGCCGATGACAGAATTATAATCCCCACACATACCTGCATCTGTTTGATAGCCTGTGCCATGGGGAAATATCTGCGTATCAGCCGTGGGAATATGGGTATGAGACCCTACAACGACACTGACTCTCCCATCGAGATAATGGGCTAGGGCCATCTTTTCTGATGAGGCTTCGCCATGGAGATCAAGAAAGACTCCATAGATTGATCCACCCATGGGATACTTAGCAAGCAGTCCATCCATCGTTTGAAAAGGATCATCAAGGGGATCCATAAAAAGACGCGTCATCACATTCGCAACAAGCATTTTTCGCCCATCATATAACTCAAGAAAAGTGAATCCACGTCCAGGTGTATGGGACGGATAGTTAAGAGGCCGAATGAGACGGTGATCTTGATCAATTGTTTTTAGAACTTCTTTGTTATCAAAGGCATGATTACCAAGGGTGATTACATCGACACCAGCCTTATAAAAATCGTCACAAATCCCCTTTGTAATACCAAAACCATGGGCAGCATTTTCGCCATTGAGGATAACACTGTCGACAGCCAGCTCTCTTTTCAAACGGGGCACATGTTCCAAGACAGCATCGCGTCCGGACCGTCCAACAACATCACCACAAAAAAGAATTTTCATCATATTTATTTTTCAAAAGCCTTAAACAGAATATACGTATCCGGCATCAAAACCGCATCAAGTTTTTGATCATGAGCCTCACAAGGAAGAGTGCTTGCTTGCTGACAAGCATAAGCAAGACCCATAAGGTACGGTTCTTTCATAGCGCGCATTCGCGCAATAAACTTATCATAATGCCCTTGACCGTATCCAAGGCGATGACCCTCCGAATCAAAAGCAAGAAGAGGTATAATCAAAATATCTGGCAGTATGCCTCTACTCGAAAGAGGCTCACAAAAATTAAAATTATTTTTACAAAGAGATCTGTAAGTATCGTAAAGAACAAAGTGCATCGTTCCCTCCATCATCTTTGGGAGGACGACTGTGACAAAGTCATTGGCACTTTTCAGCCACTCTATTATTTTCAAGGGCGAAGCCTCACACCCAAAGGGCCAATAAGCTGCGATCACTTTATTTTCAAGAACAAAGTTTTGTTCGTGTATAAACGCTTGAAACGTCTTTAGGAACAATGCCTCAAAATCTCTATCAGCACTTTTTTCTACATACTCTTCACGACAGGCTTTGAAATAAGAACGAAGGGTTTTCTTATCCCCATCCTTGATAGATATTTGCATGGTTTGCATCCCCCTCTACACATGCCCCTCTTGCTTCTTCCTCCTTTGTAATGTACCGAGACCGATAATATAACTACTGGAAAATTGGCCCAGACGTTCTATGACGACATCAACTTTGGCATTAACGCCCTCCGCTTGTTTTTTCTTATTGTGCTGCTGAGGGTCATCCCCAGTGATAGCGATAACTGCGGGACGAACGTCTTGGACTAGTTGATTATAATCCTCAAACCCTCTCAAAGCGGGCAACAGCAAGACTTCATCAACGTGGCAAATACTTGCTAAATTCTCAGCGCGTTGTTGTTGAGTGTGGACAGGCGATCGCTTCTTATAGTTTTGAATGCTTGAATCCGGCTCCAATGCCACAATGAGATAACCCCCCTTAGTCTTCGCTTTTTTCAAAAACTGAAGGTGCCCATAGTGTAGAACATCAAAGCACCCACCTACCAAAATAATCTTTTCGGTTTGACGCAGAATCACCATACCGGGTTGGTAATGCCTTAAAATTGCTTCCTTCTCACACGTTTGAACACTGGCACACCCTGACAGCATGACCATCGTTGTTATTATAAGAAATGCGACACAAAAGGACCGATTCACCTTCACCATCATTGTTTTTCCACCACCAACGCGTGCCTTTTCTTTCCCGCGGACAGCTTGAGAGGGAACTGAGCTTTTGTATAGAACGCCTCGTTTGCAAGAGGTTCGTCATTGACACGCAATCCCCCTCCCATCATGAGGCGCCGTGCGTCGCTTTTGCTTGACGCTAGTTTTGTTCTCACGAACAGATCAAACACGCTGATACCACTTTTAGGAATGTCCTCCACAACACACTCAAGGAGATGTACCTCTCCCCCTTCCCCATTCTCAAAGAGGGTTTTGACTGTTTCATGAATGGCACCAAGGCACTCAAGACCATGGGCAAGTTTTGTCATTTCATCTGCAAGAAGTTTCTTAATTTTATTCAGTTCACTTCCTTGAATTTTCTCAAAGCGAACAATTTCGTGAAGAGGAAGGTCTGTAAATAACTTAAAGTAACGCACGACATCAAGGTCATGCGTATTACGCCAATATTGCCAGTACTCATAGGGGCTGAGACGATTCCCATTCAACCACACTGCCCCTTGCGCTGTCTTGCCCATTTTCGCGCCAGAACTCGTTGTAATCAGCGGCGCTGTAAGACCATATACCGTCTTGCCAAGAACTTTGCGCACAAGCTCCACACCATTGACAATGTTTCCCCACTGATCCGATCCCCCCAACTGCAGTACACAGCCGTAACGCTTGTAAAGCTCAAGAAAATCGTAAGCTTGGAAGATCATATAGTTAAATTCAAGGAATGTGAGATTCTGCTCACGCTCAAGGCGCTTCCTCACAGAATCAAAACCCAGCATGCGATTAATGGAAAAATGGGGCCCAATCTTTTGTAAAAAGTTTATATAGGTCAGCGGTGCTAGCCATTCGTCATTGTTGACCAACATCGCTTGGTTATCTGAAAAATCGAAGAATCGCTCAAACGAGGGACGAATCCCTGCAATATTTTGAGAAAGCTGCTCCTCCGTCATCGTCGGGCGGCTTTCATCCTTACCGGAAGGATCGCCAATTTTCGTCGTTGCACCACCAATTAACACGATGGGCTTGTGACCATACTTTCGTAACAAACGAAGAAACATAATCGCTACAAGATTCCCCACTTGCAGACTTGTCGACGTTGCATCAAAACCACAGTAGGCTGTAATAGTTTGTTCTTTGAGAGCAGTCGCGAGGCTTTCTTCATTCGTACACTGGTGGATAAACCCTCTCTCACGTGCTTCGTGAAGAAAATCAGACATGATCATAGCTTTTTATGTTAGCTCTTTGCTCCCTGCTTTGTAGCACAAAGACAACAAAAAGGGCAACCAACCTGCATCCCTCTTGGGTTGTCTGTACAACGCCATCCTTTATTAGAAATCTTCATTGGAAGGTTGGAAATTCTGTTATACCTTCCTTTTGTTCCCCAACAATATCTATCCTAAATTTTTTTAATCCAGGATTTTTATATCCTGTTATTTTTCTCTCTTCTTTTGACAGACTGCTATTATAATCATTCAAAGAGAAGTGCTAGAATGTCTTACGAAAATGTTTTATCTTATTTGAAAAAATTCCATTTTGGTATAATTGCTAATAAACCTAATGCCACATAAGAAAACAGCGTAAACAAATCTGAATACAGCATGGTAGAAAGATAAAACTCATGCAAGTAAAAATGAAACAGAATTGCTATTGGAAATAAGATTACTCCTA
>CALBMH010000046.1 GCA_937896365.1 uncultured Alphaproteobacteria bacterium | reverse complement strand
TGCATACGATCGTCACCACCTTCATCAGACAGAAAGATGTATTCACAATAGTCGCCGATGTCCTGAATAATACGTTCAAAACGATAGTAGGCCATCACATCTTGATTTATCTTTGTTTGGCCATAGCCCTGATAAAATAGTGATTCTTCTTCGGCGGCTGTCAGGCCACTATCCCAAATACCAGCGCCGATAAACATCAAATCACGCTCGACGGGGGCAAAGATGAGCGTATCCCAGTCAACAATATAAAGAGCGTTTTCTTTATCAACAAACAGGTTCCAGCCATGCATATCAGCGTGGCATAAAACATAGTCGATGGGCTGTTTTTGGATTGCGAGCGCAAGCTCTTCAGCGCGCTCAACAAGTTTAAGTATTTCGCACCTTTTGGATTTTAGAAACAATGCCATTTTTACAGCAACAGGCTCTTCAAAAACCTCACGTTCAATGCGCATAAGAAATGCTTTGACGGTTTCTCGCCATTTGGAAGAGAACGTCTCTCGTGGTACATCTTTTGTTATTGATGCAGGAATATCGATCTCATGAAGCTTTTTAATGGCCACCCCAAATTGAGCCCACTGATCTTCTGATAGTTTGGTGTCAATGCCATTATGCCCCTCCACATAAGGGTACAGAATTGCCTTGAAGGATGCCAAACTTGTCCAAAGTTGCCCTGTATTGGTTGCAAGAGGTGGGATTACTTGCTTGATACCCATATCAGCCAAGTATTTTGGCACCGATACCGAAGCCTCTAAAAATTTACCGCTCCTTAATTTTAAGAAGTAATCTGTTTGGTTACTTGTTGTAATGCGATAAACAGCTGTGTTGAAATCGGCACCAAGTGGCAAAAATACTACTTTTTCTATAGTCAGCCCATATGCATCCCGCAAACACGCAATAATTTCTTCGTCTTTGAGATCAGGTTTTATTAGCATGGTCTGTGTACCGCAATATCAGAACTCATTTTTCTCTCGAATAAATATTGTTTTTAAAGAGGGTCTCAAACCCAAGTTTTTGGTAGACTCCAAGTCCTGAATCAGATGATTCCAAAAAGCAATGACGAGCGCCTAATTTTTTTGCTTCTAATAATACGTAACGCATGAGCGTGCTTGCATAGCCTTTGCCTTGAAACGCAGGCAGAGTGCCCACGTCGTCTATCCTTCCAATGGTGTTGTCACACATTGATAGGGTGATTGATGCTATTGGTTGCTCCTGTTTGTATAAGCTGAAATGGCGAAGATTAAGATTCCGTTTTAAAGCATTATCATGGGTGCCTGCATAGACCCTACAAATTTCAATCGTTGATTCAAATGCGCCTATCAATGGAATCATCCAGTCATTTAATTGATCATCATTCGGTTTGACCATAGTTTCAGAATCAAAACTCGCAGTTTTGTCCATTGCAAATCTATCTAGGTCCACAACCATTGAAACGGATTTGCTTTTCTGAGGGTAACCCATGGTGTTTAAAACATCTGCTATTTGAGACCTGCATAATTCTTGTGGAATGATCACATCAAAAGAACGGTTATCCTGGTCGAAAAACTGCTTGCCTTGGATTAAAATTTTATCCAGAGCGTTTGTGTTTCGTGTAATGTAAATAAAATTGAGTTCCGCGCCACCGGTCATATAAGCATGAGCACCGTCGTCCAGATCCAAACATTTTGAGGAAATGCCTCTGAAAAAATAGTCTTCGGCTTGGCGGTATAAATTTGTTAATGGAGCGTTCATAGGCTGCTCCTATCTTTTGATTCAAATGTGTAAATAATCCAGTCCTCTTCTTTAATCGTTGCCTCAGTTTTAGCAGGGGCTTCTAAAGTAAAATTTTTAATGGCCCGTAACCAAAATGAACAAGCTATTGGATTGCTCACCAATACCCTGACTTGCCATGGGCCTTTAAATTGCTCCCATATCTTCAAAACAGCTGCAGTACCAACACCGTGCCGCTTATATTTTTTCATGACAAAAAATTCAGAAATATCCCAAACCGTTGTATCATCTGAAATGGGCGATCCCTTTTGCACCAAGATAAACCCAGCTATTTTCTTGTCAACGTAAATCAAATAGGGAAAGCGATTTGACTCTGTCCAATACAAAGGCAGGCGCTCATATCCATAAAAACCATCGTCACCAAGATCAAAGTCACAAAATTCTGTGAAGTCATAAGCGTATAATTCTAATAGATTAGCCAGCACGGGCTTCTGTTCTATGGTGGCTTTAACTACTTCTACTTGCATACTGTATCCTCATTTTATTTATAGCCCTCACAGAACCTGAAATGAACCATCATTTAACCAAATAACTCACTGATTAACCTAAGGATTCCCTAGTATAATTTTACCACATTAGGTGTATTTCAGCAGAAAAATCTCGTTCTGCGGGTACATACAACGATCTCACCCTCAGAGAACAATACTTCAGAGTGAGAGCTAGCGCGTATCTAGCAATTATTTATCAGGTTCTTTTGATGCCCAATGCCACTCTGTGCCTTTGTGGAGAGCAGCGTATATAATGTCTCGATATTGATTACATTCTTCGGTGGTAAGCGTTCTACCTAAATCGCGCAAAATTACTCTCAGTAAAATGTTCTTTTGTCCGGGTTGAATTCCAAGCCGTTTTTTTGCTTGATCGGGTAATTCTTCATATGCGGTTTCTGACATTGTTTTCACAACTTCCACAATGTCAGAGGTTTCACCTAAAGATTCCCGTACAACATCACCAATATCATCATCATTGATGTGGTCATCCAAAACAATTGATAAATCGCGTGTGACTGGTGGCATAGACGAAACTGGCTTATATGGCGCTAAATCATTCATCTGATCTAGAACACGGGGATCAGTTGAGCGAATCAATCGAATATCTGGAATATTCTTTTTCACCATTAGAATTCTGTCGAGACCTAACCCCATAGCTAAGCCGGATATTCCTTCAGAATTGGCAATATTTGCTTTGATAATTTCGGGATGAGCCAAACCGCATTCTCCGATCTCAATCCATTCTTCGTTCCACAGCGCATCAATCTGCACACCGTTAAGCGTGTAAGGATGCTGGCTCGGTGTAACTTTCCATTTTATCCCAGGCAAAACCGCGTCCATCCAGAGTGTAATCATTTCTATCAAGTCATTATCGTTTAGCTTACTGTCCTTTTTTAAACGCCACAGATCAAGATGGTGAGGTTCTGCGGAGTGAATACGGTCTACGCAGTCCCTGCGATAAGTCAACCCTGGTAATGCAATCAAAACATCGCCTGGCATATTATCGGAAATTTCTTGCATGGCATTAGGCACCATAGCCGAAGCCTGCGTTCTCAGTAGCGCAGTATCGCAGACATAGCGGGTATATCTCACATTTCTGGAGGCGCCATCTTTCGGGTAATTCAATCGGTCGTAGTTATCTGCAATTGAGACAATGGGGCTTTCTCTGTGAATTTTGATATTACATTCCCAGGCATCTTCAAGGGCTTTTAAGATAGCCTGCATCAAAAGCTGTATAGCATGATGTCCATCCTTTGGATTAGATAAGTCACGTAAATTCAGAGCATATCTCAGTTGCTCCATACTGATTTTTTTGATAGTCATTTTTTACCTCTCGGCTTTAAAGTTGGTTAGAGGCATTACCGATGTCGATAATGCGAAACAAATTCAAAGTTCGCCTCTTGACCGAGCCGAGAAGATTTCAGAAGACAGGATTGGGGAATTTTAATTAGATAAAAATACGCCATGCCCTTGAAACCCGGATCGGTTCAAGAGGCCGCTAAATCGAAAAATTTTGTTTGTGCGTGCGTATTTCATTACTTCAGTAAACATGAAAATCGACAAAAAAGCAAGTACTTTTTATCAAAATCTCGCTCTGCGGGTACATGCGCCATTCTCCGCCCCAATAACGAACCTCGAGACCAGTTTTATAAAAACCCAGTAAATTCAAGGGTTCTGGACATGCGTACCTTGACGACCGACGTTCGCATCTAACGGAGAAACGGAGAGTAAAAAGAGAGATTTTGGGGTGAAATCGGTGATTTTGCGATTCTCTAGGTACGCATGTGTCGGACGACTAAAAGGCTCTAAAGCCTATGAATACTGGGGTTCTGAGGGTGGTTTGTGAACTTGAAAAATGACGCCCAAAAAGTTCGAGCGTTGTAAACTGGCGGAGAGAGAGGGATTCGAACCCTCGATACGGGATTAGCGTATACACGATTTCCAATCGTGCGCCTTCGACCACTCGGCCACCTCTCCAAAATATACTGAGACATTAGTCGAAAATAGTCTAAGGCTCAATATTTTTTTGTTCTTACCTCTTCTGCCCCTCTCCCTTATCCTGTCACGCTTTTTTTATCGAAGAATAACTCTTATCCTAGGCGTTACTATATTTTATCAATCATTTATTAACAATTTTTACTCTATATTTGAAAATAATATATCATTTAAGATTTTGGGTTTGCCTATGTCTTTCAAGTCAGTTCTAGCACCACCAAGCTTCGCCATCATGTTAATGGTGCATGCCTACGCTTCGGATTATACCTACAAAGGCGTCGAACAGTATGAATGGTGGCCATCGGCCTTGTATGAGGCTGTGATGAAATCCCCAACGCCGAAAGATAAAGACAACATATTTTTAGCGACTCTCAAAAACTGGCATCCCAGTCACGGGTTAAACCAAAAAAATCTGCAGCCACTTAATGGACTTTTCCAGGGATATGAGGATTTTTTTGAGTCATTGTCCTTTATAAAAATCATGAAGCCAGCATCCTTTGAAATTGAAACTTATGAGAACTTTATGAGAGAACAGGATTTTATTGACAGTAGCAGCCATTTAGAGCATGAAAGGATGAGTAACTCATGGTCCATTGAAAAAATCCTCGCCAATAATCCTCCTTTCTCTGCACTTTTTGAATGGAAGTTTTATTATACCTATACCATCTTAAAATCCTTGATGGAGGAGCGCATAAAGTACCTGAAAGCCTACCAAGAGGACTTTGATACAGTGCATGATATGGGAATTGTGTGCGTTGATAATCGGTGTTTTCTACCACAGTGGACGCCGGAGCGTATTTGGTATGATATTGCGCCCGTAGGATTTTATTTTGGCCCCAAACGCCCTGTGTCTCCTGAATTTTTAAAGACCCATTCACAGTTTGCTTCAAAAATAGCTCAGGCTGCTTTGGGTCGTCTACCCCACACGCCTGCCTTCTCAAGTTTAAAAGCACACGTTCAGGATTACCATCAACTTGACAAGACAAACAAAGAACTGCTTGTGGAGCGTAGTCATGCACTCTTCAACATTGCTGATGAGGCAGAGCACCTTTTGCTCAGCAAAGAAATAACAGAAAAGCTCAACCCAGCACAGTTTTACACACTAAATCTCCTGAAAAACAATGCAAAGGCCAAAGCCTCTTATCTAATGAAGCTGATGGCCACTGAGAAGATTGAAAGAAGACGAGATTCTGAAAAAGCCACGCTGTTTAAAAACATGGACAAAAAACACGACAAAGTCATCCGATCAAAAGTGGTGCAGGACATCCCCGTAGACCTTGATCCAGCAAAGCGTTCAGACGTAATGGAGTATAAAGACTATGCAAAAACATCGTCGAAATTCGCTTATTTCCTTTGGCTAGAGGATAAACCTACCTTTAGTATGACGGTTGACCCACGTCGCCTTATCCCCCTAAAAGATATGCACGTGCTATTTAAAAATAAGATCCCTTATCATAAAGTGTTCAAAGACGATGAAGGGAAAGTTCTTGATGGTCTTTATCTCTATGCCATTGATGAACGCGGCCAACTCTATATTCACACCGGTGCGAGATCAAGTGTAAGCAGCGCCCCTGATTTGGTGAAGCAGCAAATAGAAAAAATTGAACAACTTGCTATTGATACGTACAAAATCCCTTTTAATGATTTTAATAATCGTGTGATCCACTCAATTATTCTTGGTGGCGCTAATGCTCTTTGTGCAGGAGAAATTCAGTTTAAAAACAATGCGATTATCATGATGAACACCAATAGCGGACACTATGCACCTAAACCTGAAAACCTTAAATACGGAGTATCATCCCTTATCAAAAAAGGAGCCATGTTTGATGAAAACGCAACCCTTCTGGATCATCAGGGAAAAATAATCGGATCAATTAAGGACATATCCGTCAGTATGAATCAAAGGACACTAAAGAAAACAGTGGATTACAAACATTGAGAAATGGAGCGGGCGAAGGGATTCGAACCCTCGACCCTAACCTTGGCAAGGTTATGCTCTACCCCTGAGCTACGCCCGCTTGCGCTTTATAGATGTACTATAATCAAATTTAAAAAACATGCAAGAATAAAAATGCCAAAACGGCACCAAATCAGGACAAACCCTCGTTGCTAATTTATTTGCGGTGCCTTGCATGTTGTCTTATGATCGAGACAGATTCTCGATTAGCGCTTGTGAACTCTCCTGCGAATGGTTGTTTGGGCCTTTTTCTTCTCTGTTTTTTTTGCTATCAATTTCTTAAGCGCGTCGGAGAACCCCCTCTATTTCACGGCTGATAAAGTTGTCTACAATGAAAAACTTGATGTCATTGAAGCTTTCGGATGTGTCGAAATCAGTCAATTTCTATCCGAAGACAAAAAACCATTTTTGTTCGAAACAAAAAGTGAAGAAGCGTCTGCCTCCCCCGTTCTTGAGCGGTTTTTAAAGGCGGATCGTTTTGTTTATAACCGCAAGACAAAGAAAATTACAGCCACGGGACATGTTGTTGCGATCGATGAGCATCATAACGCGCTGTTTAGCGAAAAGATAGATATGGATGAAACCTTTGACAATGGTTTTGTTGAGCCCGTACGTATTCTTCTTAGCAATGATGAAGGACGCCTCACAGCAAAAAAAGGCCATAGGCATCATGGTAATGAAACGATATTTCACAAGGCGACCTATTCTCCTTGCAAAATATGTGCAACGAAACCAGTACCTCTTTGGCAAATTCGCTCAAACAAAGTTCTTCATGATCATGGGGACCGTATCATGGTTTATCATGATGTGTACCTGGACTTGTTTGGCATGCCTGTTCTTTACACACCTTATTTCCGTCATCCTGATCCTAAAGTAAAACGAAAAAGTGGGCTTTTGATGCCCACGTACGGTCAATCCACAGATCTCGGTGCAATGATTAAGGTTCCTTATTTTTGGGTCCTCGGTCCCCATAATGACATGACAATGACCCCCATTATGACGACAAAACAGGGCCCCATATTCGCTGCAGAGTATCGTCATGGTTTTCGAGCAGGAGACATACAGCTGAACGGAAGCCTTACACAAACCCGCCACCTCGATCGGCGCCGCTTAAGAGTGCAATCCACTGCAGTACCGCCCAAAACACGATTCCATCTTCTTTCCAAAGGACGATTTGAGATGACAGATCATGACCTGCTGACATTCGAGGTCAATCGGGCAAGCGATACCACGTACTTACGTCGTTATAATATCATTGGAAATAATCAAACTTTTGCACAAAATAAAAATCTGATATCCCTTGCAAAATGGGAGAAATTCCACAAAAACAACTACTTGGGAGTGAAGTCCTATGCTTTCCAGACAGACACCCCTAAGACGACTCCTTATGTTTTTCCCCTTGCCCAGTACATGTATAAGTCAGACCCAGGAAATTTGGGAGAAAGTTTTGGGTTTGAAAGCCACCTTCTCTCACTCTCAAGGCGTTCAAGTACACTGAATACAACCCCCAAAGCGAGTACACGGGGCATTGTCAAAGGACAGTTTCACTTGCCTTATGTAACATCATCGGGACAGCTTGTTGAGTTGGATGCTCAAATACGAGGAGATGTCTACGCCATTCACGATTATGCGACAACATTTCAGAGCTCCCGTCCTAGCTATACAACCGGACGTGCATTCCCCACAACAAGCGTCACATGGCGCTATCCTTTTGTACGTCTGACAAACCTTGGTCAATATGTTATGGAACCAGTCGCACAAGTCGTGGCATCGCCCAACGGACTCAACCCAGCAAAAATTCCCAATGAAGATTCGCGTTTGAGCGAACTAGAGGATCTGAATCTTTTTTACATAGAGCGTATGAATGGGTTTGACAGAGCTGATTCGGGGCGTCGCTTTGTGTATGGTGTGAATACGGGACTCTATGGAAGCAGTAGCCGTCGTATAACCCTTTTCCTTGGACAAAGTTACCGACTGGACAGACAGGGTGTCGATCTGATTGGCGATCACAAAAACGCCTCTGACTATGTGACACGTCTCCAGTTTGTTCCCATCCAATGGATGCGGCTTCATTATCGTGGTCGTTTTGATCGCTATAAATTGCAGAATCGCTTTTCAGAAATAACAGCAAATTTTGGATACCCGATCTTCACAGTGAATACCACATACGTATATGTGGATAAGCGCGATACGCCTTCAAAGCAACCCATGAATCAAATTAACTGGCAGGCACTGTCGAAGATAAATGATGAGTGGTCTGTTGCCTTTACCCAGAGCAAAAATCTCTCTCGCCTTGAGAAGAATGCACGTGCTCACATGGCCTCTGCTGTTTATCAAAATGACTGTTTCCAACTGAGCTTTGGTGTTTACCGCACTCAATTCCGCGATCGTGATATTCGCCCTGACACAGGCGTTCTTCTGCAGTTTAACTTTAAAAACCTTGGGACGTTCAAACCCTTTTCATCGGGAGGTTACCCCAACGTTTCTTTGAGGACCATAGGAATGTAGGTATATGGGCGAAAGGCTCGTTTCAAGGAGATCGCCCCCCTTAGGAATCCTTGTTGTCCATAGGCTTTCTAAAACACTTCGAGTGCCTCTTTACGCCAGGTTGTCAAGAGACGCCCCGTTCCAGAGAGAATAGAGGTACGGAGATCACTTGTACTGGCAAGGAAATGAGGGGGAAGATTGAGTACAGCAGCTCTTTCATCTCTCTTACGACGAAGCTCCGCAAGCTCTTTTTGTTGCTTGAGGCTCATAGGAGAAGACGTATCCTCCGAGTTCTTGTGATTTTCAAAGGTCTCCAGGAGAGATTCGATTAAGCCCCATTGTTCGAGGTGCGTGGTACGCAGAGCAAAATCGCGGAGTTTGTGAATATCGCGAAAGGCTGTCATTGTGGAAAGAGTTTTATCACTTAAAAAACGTGCACGGTTCATATTGAGTATGCTCGCATGTCGATCACGAAAAGCCAAAAGGGCGCTAGCCAAACCATAATGATTGCGGGAAACACCCATCCGCGACAGTCGTGTTGAAGTCATGACGGATAGAAGAGAGGGATTGGAAAGAGACTTCATCTCAGCCAATGCCCAATCGAAGCGACCTGTTTTCTTTAAGTCTGCAATCATACGCGGATAAATATCAGCAAGATAAATGACATCTCTGGCAGCATATTGGATTTGCTTAAAACAAAGAGGGCGCCTCAGCCAATCTGTATGCTGCTGAGATTTATCAATCGTTAAGTTCAGATAATGCTTCACAAGCCTATCATAAGACATCGTCTCGCCAAGCCCCATGAAAATAGCCGCAATTTGTGTATCAAAGAGACACTGTGGCAACGCTTTGTAAAGATGAAAAAAAATTTCTAAATCTTGTCGGCAGGAATGAAAAACGAGAGTAAGATAGTCTTGGAAGAGGATATCTCTCAGTTGTTTTGCGTTCCAGTGAGGCGTGAGTGTGTCAATGACGTAACACTCGTTTTCAAAGGCTATTTGGACAAGTGACAATTCAGGGTAAAAAGTGTGTTGGCGCACAAATTCTGTGTCAACAGCGATAAAGGGGCTCTTGGTCTGACAAAGGGATCCCCGAAGAATATCAATGCCATCGTTATCTGTAATCAACCGCATGGATTGAAAGTATCCTGTCTTTCGTATCTTAAGAGAGCATTTTATCTCACTTTTATACCTTTTGCCAAATGGACGCCATATCCTGGAGTAAACTACGCGTTTCGCTACAAAGGGATAGGTTCTCTTTCTGGTTGATTTCAGTCACAAAGGCGAGAATGAGAAAACAAAATTCCTTCATCTCTTGTGCAAACTGTTTTTGTTCAGATGATGCATCTGCAAACAACGGCATGAGATAAGTCAACGCCATCACAACTTTTTCAGAATATTGATAGCGCTCAAAATATTTCTTTTCCTCCAGGCATTTTGCCATGCCTTCCATCCAAAAAGCACATCGCTCAAAAACCGTAGCCACCATCTGTTGCGGGGTCTTCGTTAGGGTTTTTGACCGGTTGTAATTTCTAAGTACCTGGTTCATGAAATGACCTATCTTCTCTTTGTGTTTTATTTTTTACTTGCCATGAGGTCCATGAGAGAGTCCATCATTTCCATCATGGAAAGATAGGAACGTTCGATCTCACGAATATATTGAAATTGTTTGATAATCCGCTCCTCTTCTATTCTTGCCTGGAGCTCGAGCTTTTCAGAGCGTTCGTTATTTTTTATATTTTCTTGCTCCAAGCGCTGGATTTCTTGATCTACAATACCCGTTTGGAAGGCTAGATAGCTATCTAACGTCTTTTCAAGACGTGTAAGAACACCTTGTGTGGATGTAACTGTTGTAGAAAGAGCGGGGCCATTATCAATAAGTGCGGAGACCTTATCTGTTTTGCAAGCAATGGTAAATCCTTCAAAGGGAGTGTTTTTAGGGCCATTGATAAGCCCCCCTTCCTTATATTCCCCATCAACATTTGTCATGACAGTGTTAATAGTAGCAGACAGGGTCGCCTTTAGCGTGCCATTTTGCTTTTGCAAACTCACAGTAACAGGTACCCCGGCAATGGCATTGTTTTTCATAAAGTCAGGAATACTGAACACACGGAAATAGTCATTTGTTGACGATACGTTATTCCCAACAACAGCAAGAACTTGATGGATTTTATCGCCTCCAATCATCTGATCAAGCTTAATCAGATCAAGGAATAAATCCCCACTAAGATCAGAGGTGATTTGTTGATTCCCCCCAATTATAGATTGGCCAATACTAAGGCCAATACCTTGAATAGTGTTTGGATTTGTCGATGAGAGTCCTTCCACCCATGTGCTTAGGATGTTCTCCATGTCAAAGAGTTGTCGTTTAAGTATAGAGCTTTTGTGGAGATGGGCCCCTTCCTTTGGTGTTGTTTTATCTGCTTCAAAGGCTGTTTGCTCCCTTGAAAAAGCACGAAGACCGTTATAAGCGTTTACAAATTCACTAAATCCATCAACAACTGTTTGGCGTGCATAGTCAATTTTACTAAGCAAAGCCCCTGTATTTTCTCCTTTGATTTCTAACGTTACATTGGGGATAAGGTCTGAAATCACATTGCTGCCGCTTCGGCTCATAAGTTGATCGTTGTATTTAAACTTTAATGTAAGAGCATCCGTACTTGTAATACGCGCAAGTGTCGCATCTAGGGGGTCTTTCGGGATGAAGAGTCCATTCAATAATGTTTGAGAGGTACCCGTAAGATCCACTGGTTTAGAAAGATCAAGCGCTGTTATTTGCCAACCATAAGTAGTCCCATCAAGAGAAAACACGTCCATACGTACTTTTGTGGAAAATGTACTGTTAACGAGATTGCTTATATCTTCAAGATTCATGTTGACTGTACCACTGGTTCCATCTGTGATAGTCACATTGGTTCCACCAATGGTAAGAGTCCCGCTGATTCCCAAACCAGCTGTCTTGGAGGCGAAAGCATTCGTACTTTGCAGGCTATCAGCCTTCGCCATTTGAAGGATTTCGATTTTAAAATCTCGAATATTTGCCTCTTTAGTGGCTGTAAGATGAACAAGATGATCAGCCTTTTCCCCACTGGAAGAGACGATGGATGGCATTTTTTCTTTCCAAAGATTAGGCACCTTGGTATTAGCACCCAAATAATTTCCTAGACTTTCAGAAAAGTTACGCACTGTCGTTGTGTGTTTCTTAAGCTCTTGCAGCTTTGTGATATGCTTGAGATTATCATCCACTTTGTCCTTATAGTTTTTTGCTTCGGCACGCCTAACATCTCCAACAGATTTCGCATACTCGGAAGGATCCATACCTGTGGTATCGAGCTTTGGGGAGATCGTGTACCTCTTAGCCCCATAAGCATCAGTACGTTGTTGAATAAGGCTCGCCCCGTTTTGGATCAACTCAGACATGGAAAAGTCTTCCTTATTTTATCCTAACGGTAGGAAAAATTTTCCTACCGAGGAATATACTTAACTGACACGATCGAGGAGCTGCGCCAAGCGCTGTGCGTCTTGGATGGACTGTGAGAACACAGAACTCGACATATTAGAAAGAGCCTTAAACTTCGTCAAACGCTCTGTAGCTTCGGCAATATTTGTATCTGTGTAGGTACTTTTTGCCGAGGCTTGGTTTTGCTGGGAGACTTTTAAGTTGTCGACTTGGAAATCCAGCTGGCTTCGCTTACCACCGAGCTCTGCAATAAAGGTACTAATTGTACGTGCAGCCGACTTAAGGGATGTGTCCGCCGTTGCTGCATTTGATTGTGTTGAAACATTGGTTCCTGACAAGTTCAAAGACGACGCTGTTGCAGAGCGAAATGTAATTGACAAAGTATCAGAAGATGTTTCTTCAATCTGGCCTGACATGGTGAGTGTCGTAGCTGTGGTAACGTCCATACCTACTTGGCCAAGAGAAGCTGAACCGTTGAAGGCGCTGAGCGCTACAGAAAAGGCACCAACGTTAATCGTCTGAGTAATAGACGCTGATGCTGTCACAGTGGATGTATACTTTTGAAGACCGTTTGAAATGCTAAAAGTACCTGTGGTGCTGCTAACATCATATTTCATGGTCCACTTACCTGATGCTGCTGCTGCACCTGGTGTAACTGTTGCACCAGCATACATGGCAATGGAACTATTTGTGCCGACTGAACGGTTACCTGAACCAATACCAAGAACACCACGCAGGGCATTTTGGAAGCTTGTTGCTGTTGTAATACCAGAAGCATCGACTGCGTAGTTGAACGCTAATGTGTTATTGGCGTCCTTAGTATTTTTTAACAAAAGGATGCCAGAGTTTGTTGGATCACCCGTTGTTGCCGAGAAAACCTTACCATCTGAGTAAGTAACAGTAACATCAAAGTTTGCTCCATTTGAAACGACTGTTGCGTCAGAGATAATACCGTTAACAGGCCCCGTTGTTTGTGCTGTATTGAATGCAGCAGCGGCAAACGTATTGGCATAAGTAGCCGTAATATCGTTAACCGTAAACGCTTGAGCAACAACACCATCATCCGTCTTCGAGGCGGCCGAACCATTGAAAAGCTGGACATCTCCCCAACGGGTGTATTGGGCAAGGTTTGTAATCTGCGATAAAAGTTGCTGATACTCTTGGTCAAGCATTGCTCGTTCATTATCACCCAAGGCGTTGTTATTGGCTTGCCCTGTCAAACTTTGCATACGGGTGATAACATTTTGCGTTGTCTCCAGCGTACCTGTACCCATTTGAATCAGAGCAATAAGCTGATTGGCGTTTTTTGTGGCCTGAGCTAGGTTGCTGATTTTAGCTTCCAAACGAGCACCGATAGCAGATTCAGAAGGTTTACGAGATGGGTCGTAGGTCACCATACCTGATGCTAGTTCTTGTGTTGCAAGACCCGCCATACGGTTATTCCGTTCCATGTAACGGCGTGCCGCCATAGCACCAATATTTGTATTTGCAGAGATATCTGTCATGTTATCCTCACATCTTGTGGGTTAGAGTTAAAACGCTTCGTGCGTTCAGTGACACATTATGCAATCTTTATACCAACCCAGATGTAAAAAACAATCATTCTAAGATGGATAGTCAAAGCTGAAAGGAAAAGTCCCCCTAAAACTTTTCTAAGGAAGACCTAAGATGAGTGCTACAGCTCAACCCTTTCACCATCTCTTAAAACAGCCTCCGCCTCCCGTGTGAAACGACCGTCAGCTCCGTGAAGGAACATACCCTGAGAAAGCTTAAGAGAACCGTTCACATTCTTTGTTCCACTCACAATAACACGCTTAGCTGACTTCCCCTTCCCAGGCCATAAAGGGTAGATCGTTATATCGCCAAGCTTTCCTGCAAAATAAACCATGATATGATCAAGGCGATCGGCTCTATGGATAAAAGTAATCGTCCCTTTTGGCTTCACCATCAAAAGGCAAAAGCGCGCCCAAGATTCAAGGTCTACCTCTGTTTCTTTATTCGCAATATTTTTATCTGCGCTCGGGGAACTTTTTCCACGGTGTCCCTCAAGATAAGGAGGATTTGTCATAACGTGAGAAAAGGTTCCAGCCGCCAGCCGCGGTGGGGGTTTAAGCAAGTCACCGTGGAGCATTTCCACACGATCGCGCAAGTGGTTAAGTTCAATATTCTGGACAGCCAAGCGGATGTATTCACGCTGAATTTCAAGTCCAATGATCTTACATCTGGGTTGGCGTACGGCAAGGCACAAAGCAGCAGCTCCTACACCTGCGCCGATATCCAAAACAGTCTCCCCTTCTTTTACATCCACTGCGGCTGCAAGAAATACAGGATCGATGGCTACACGGTAACCATGAACAGGCTGGCGCAAAACGATCTTTCCATTGAGAAGGTAATCTTGCGTAAAAGTATCTTCTGTCACCTTTATCCTAACTTTTTGTGTACTCGATCATTTTGTACTATAGGTTAGCGGCTTTTAAAGGTAGATTAAAGCTAAAGAATTCATGACTTTGACATTCATGCTCGCGCAAACGCATCCCCTTACAACCAACTTATCTGCAATTAAGAAAACCCTCCCTTCCCAAAATACGCAGTCTCTCATCAAAAATCTTCAAGAGATATGCCACTCGGACCTGGTTCAGCTAAATCATATCATTCTCACACACCTAGAACAACGTGTTCCGCTCATTGGAGATATAGCAAAACATCTTATCTTAGCGGGTGGAAAGCGTCTGCGCCCTCTTCTCTCCCTTGCCTGCTGCAGAACTCTTGGGGAAACACCCTCTCATAAAATGGTTGAGCTGGCTGCATCCATTGAATTCATTCATAGCGCTACTCTCCTTCATGACGATGTCGTTGACGTCTCTCCGCTTAGACGTGGACGCCCCACAGCCAACGCCTTGTGGGGAAACAAACCAACAATACTGGTGGGAGATTTTCTTTTTGCAAAGGCCTTTGAGTTGATGTTGGGAGATAATGAAAAGCGTGTGCTCCCTATACTTGCAAAGGTTTCCCAAACAATTACAGAGGGAGAAGTTTTCCAGCTATCTTATCTCAAAACCTTTTCGTTGGATGAGACAGTTCTTCTTCGTATCATAGGCAGCAAAACAGCAGCTCTTTTTGCAGCATCCTGTGAGATAAGCGCTGCTTTGTTTAACAGGTCGTGTGATGTTCAAGAAGCACTCCACCATTTTGGTTATAACCTCGGTATGGCTTTCCAAATCATTGATGATCTCCTCGATTATGTGGGTGAGACAGAATCCTTAGGAAAAAGTATGGGAGATGACCTTAAAGAGGGCAAGGTCACCGTTCCTCTCTTCCTTGCGTATCAAGAAGGATCCCTAAAAGAGCGCGGTATTCTCGAATCCATGATAGCACGCGCAGGCGTGACAATAGATGAAACCCTAGACCCTTCAGACCTTGATACAGCACTTCATATAATGCATCGCACAGGAGCCATCCAAAAGAGTTATGACAAAGCATGGACTTACGCAAAAAAGGCAATAGACGCCCTGAGTCCTGTCAATGAAAGCCCTATCAAGCGTATTCTTTCTGACTTATGTTACAGTCTTGTCATACGAACAAGCTAGAAGCTAAGTAGGGCAACAAATCCTTTCATTCTGATCTTAACTCTTTCTTCATCTTCTCCTTTTAGCCTAGAGAATGGTTAAACCCGTATATAAAAAGGTAAAGTAATAATGAAAAAATTCATGTTTTTAAGCTTTTTGGTGGCAGTGGGCCTTCTGGTTTGGAAGAATTCAGCAACTCAAGTCCTGTCATCTGATGTTCATACTCATACTCATACCCACGTTCATCCTTCTATGATTAAAAATCTGGAGAAACAGGCTCATGGAGGGTATAAAGACAATGACAAAGGACCCAAACCTTTTGCCGACGTTCAGATCCAATTCAACGATAAGTAGTCTTCGTAAGAAAACATGATTCAGGGTTTTGAGGAGAAGAGAGCCATCTTACGCTCTTTCTCTTTCAATGACACAAGAGATAAAGGAAGCCCTAGCACCTTGTTAGAAGGTTTATGGGGGATATGCCTTATCCTCCCCTGGGTTTATCTCTTCTCCCTTCCGTTTCTTCATTTCGGCATTTGGATGAATACGGAAGGTGTAGCATTTGCTCTTTCCTCGCTTTCTTGTTTAGGAGCCTTTGGTCTATGTTGGATCACTCTAACAGGCTCCTTTAAAGAATCCTTAAGAATATCCCCAGAGGCACCCTCCTTAGGAGGATACTCACGAGAGGACCTAAAGGCCTTTTTAACGATCGACGTGTCATTTTTACAGATCCTTTTCGGATTGCTGGCACTTTTAGCGCTTATCATGTTGCCCTTTTCAAGCCTACCAGAGCTTTCCTGGTTTGGTCACCCTGAAGGAGCCGTTGGCATTTGGTTTATACTCTCGTGCTTTGTTTTCGTGTCCCTCCTCCAGTACAACCAAGCATCTCACAAAAAGTCAAACCGGGCATCCAACAACCACGCATTCAAAAGCGCTTTCGATTTTTCGCTCATAGGCGCCAGTATGACTTTGGCTATCTTAACACTTTTCTGTCATCCATATTATTTTGGGAAAGTCGATAGTCCTTGGATCATTTACCACTTTACAGCCTATCTCATAGGTCCAGCTGTTTGTCTGCTTCTTATTGCTGCCGGCTCAATAAAAAAGACCTACCGCCATTTTCTTATCGCTCTCTCTATCGTCCTTATCCTTTTAACACGAAGTAAAATAGCTTACTTAGCACTTTGTCTCAGCCCGCTGCTCCTCTTTTCTGGTTGCCTTTCGCCCAAAAGGTTTTTATTTCTTGCCTGTCTTGTGCCCGTCCTTATCCTCACAGCGATTGGCGTTGCTAGCACGTTCCACCTCTGTGAAAGCCTTGCCTCACGTTATACGTCTCTTGAGGTCATTTACCAAGATTTTCTCCATGCCCCGTGGTGGCGCCTGCTTACTGGTTTTGGATTTGGTCAAATGAGCGATGCGATTCTTCGCAATGCTCCTTTTCTTTATCAAAAAGGGCAGCAAGGATGGGAAGGATTCGGACGCTTTGATAGCTCGGCCATGAACCAAGCGGTGGACATGTTCCATGGCACAGGGATTTTGGGAGGAGTCCTTTATTTTCTTTTTCTAATTTCTCCCCTTTTGACAAGGAGCAGGAAGTTCGTTTCTTTTCCTCTCACGCTTGCTGTGATCCTCTCACTGAGCGCGGCATCTTGCTGGTTTATCATGCTCCCAACGTTTTTTATAATGTTTTCAGGGTACGCTGCCTGCGATCAAAAAATCTTTTCCTTTAAATCGCGTTTTCCATTTCAACGGTACTTTTTGCAAAAGATTATTGCTGTTTTTTTCTTTTTAGTCAGCCTTTCTCTTGGCTACACAAGCTATGGTTTTTATAGCACAGGTGTTTTCTTTTCTTACGATTTTAAATATTCCTTGCCTGTGCGATTAGGCCTTCCTAAAATCCCAAATGATGCAACGAACCTTATCACCTATGGTGGACCAAACTATGTTCATCTTGCCTTTTGGTTGCATCATTATGTATGGAGCGATGATACATCCCTCCATACCACACTCCTCGAATTAGCTGAAAAGATTCAAAGGAAACGTTTTTCAAAAACCCTTGAAGAGTCTATTCATCTTTTTCGAAATAAAATTCGCTCTTGAGAGGGCTCAGCCTTATTAATGAGTCTGGTATTCTACAAAGAGAATGATAGACTTGGGTCAAGATAAAATCTGTTTTAAGAAGGTATCTGTATGGAAGACATGAGTTTTGAACAAGCTCTGCAAACGTTGGAAACAATCGTGCGCAAACTCGAAGAGGGGAATATGCCCCTCGATGAATCAGTGAAGGCTTATGAGCGCGGTATTCGTCTTAAGAAGTTTTGCGACCAACAATTGCGCACAGCTCAGCTTAAAATTGAAGAAGTTATGATCTCAAACGACAAAGCAATCACAAAACCGTTTGAGATTGAGGGCGTATAAATGTTACCTTCCCATATAATCTTACGGGAGAGCTTTGAGCGGAGACATATCAATGGGGATGGGATTCTAAACAGTGGCAGATATGTGTCCCATAATAACGGAGGCGACCTTCTTTAGCGGAATTTCTTTTTGGACAGCCCCTATCTCTTTTGCAACACGCGGCATACCATAAATAAGGCAGGTTTCCTCATTTTGGCCAAAGGTCTTGGCGCCACTATGACGCATCTGAAGAAGACCTTCAGCACCATCACGTCCCATACCTGTCAAAAGAATTCCACAAACGTTTGAAAGCGTGAGCTTCGCAATGGAAGAGAAAAGTACATCAACGGAAGGTTTATGACTGTTTACAGTCTCGCCATCGTGAAGCTCGGCTATAAAGCTATGCCCCCTGTGTTTTATGCAAAAATGCTTATCCCCCGGAGCAATGTAAACGTTACCTTTATCAATAGGCATATCCTGTTTGACTTCTTGAATGGTCGGATTGCACTGTTTATTCAGGCGCGCTGCAAAGCTTGCTGTGAAGCCGGCAGGCATATGCTGAACGACAACGACGGGAGGACAGGAGGAAGGGAGCGACAAAAAAACCTCCGTGAGAGCCTCAACCCCCCCTGTTGACGAGCCTATCCCGACTAGTTGCGGCAGTGTGTTCCCCTCTATCACAAGATCGGGATTGTTAATTTTTGCTGCAAGACGATTTTTGATACGTGCTTTAGCCGCTGTTTTCACTTTTAAACACAGATTATGAGCTATTTTTTCAAAATTTTCCTTCACATTGCTTGAGGGTTTTGTAACATAGTCAACAGCACCAATTTCAAGGGCTTGCAGCGTTTCTTTTGCGCCTTTTTCCGTCAGTGTCGATACCATTACGACAGGCATGGGACGCAACGTCATAATCTTTCCAAGAAAAGAAAGACCATCCATTTTGGGCATATTGATGTCGAGTGTGACGACATCAGGGTTAAGAGATTTGATGAGCTCCCTTGCTATAAAAGGATCACATGCCACTCCAACCACATCAATGTCTGGGTCTCTTGATAGAATATTGGAAATCATTTGGCGCATCAAAACCGAATCATCAACGATGAGAACACGCACCTTTTGAAAATTATGTAAAGAGTTCGATGTCTCCATGACTTTCTTCTTTCTTTTTAATGGTGGACGTGTATTTTTTCTCTGTATCCATAAGATTTTGTTGTTCACTGGGTTGGAGAACAAGGCGTACAACACGTCCTGTCTGAGGCCAAAAATGAATACGTCGCGGACGTAGACCTCCAAGATCTTCTGCAGCAATTTTGAGACCTTCGTTGTGTAAATATTTTTTTATAAAATCACTGTTTTTTTGACCAATTTTAATGCTGCTATTCATCAAGTCAGATCCGCCAAAGATTTTGACTTCTAGATTCTCTCGTTGCCCTCCTTGACGCAAAATATCATTAATAAGGCACTCCATGGCATAAGATCCATAGCGCGTGCTTGGAGAGGAAAGGTCACTGTGCGGTTCGGCAAGAAGAAAGTGATTGAGCCCCCCTAAACCGAGTTTGACATCTCGAACACATGCAGCAATACAGGAGCCAAGAATAGTCATAATCATTTCATCAGAACGTGTTGTGTAAAACTCCCCAGGCAAGATGTTAACGCATTGTGTCTTAAACTTAGGATCGAAAAAACTTTTTTTTTGGGATGAACGCATCATCTTTGGCTACCCTGTCTGTATATGGTTCGCCCCTTAAGCTCAAAACGATCACATATTTTAAAAAGGCTTTCAGAATGCCCTATATAAAGCCATCCGTGAGGTTCAATCAAATTGACCATTTTATTAAAAATCTTGGTTTGAGTTCCTTTGTTAAAATAGATGACAACATTACGGCAGAAGATCGCTTGAAACGGCCCACTCATCGGCCATTCATCGAGGAGATTTAATTGCTTAAATGTGATCAGATCGCATACAGGGCGCTGGATCTTGAATCCTCCTCCGGGAAGGGGAATACAAAAAGCTTTGTAATATGGGTCAGGTATTCCAGAAGAATCAATATAGAGAGCCTCCCTCCCCTTTTGTAACATGTTCGTATCAATATCCGTCGCAAGAATTTTTACATCGAAACCAGAAGGCAGATGGGCAGCAATTGTCATGGCAAGAGAATAAGGTTCTTCGCCGGAAGAGCACCCTGCTGACCAAAAACGAAGGCGACGGTTTTCATACGTTGGTTGTTGTTTATAACGCTCCACAAGCGCGGGAAGGACAGTGTTTTTGATATGCTCAAAATGATGTTCTTCCCTGAAAAAGCGCGTGAGGTTTGTTGTTATGGCGTTAATAAGAAGACTTATTTCCGACGTGCCCTCTCTCTTTTGAAGAAGCTTGCAATAGTCCGAAAAGGAACTGAGCTGAAGTGCTCTTAGACGTTTAGCAAGCCTGGAGTAGACAAGCGTTTTCTTTTCATCTCGAAGAACAATACCTGTCAGCCCCATAACTCTTTGGCTAATATCCTTAAAATCGGCATCTGTAAAAGGAAATTCCTTCGTTGAGCCAAACGTTTCTTCGCCACCGTCAAGCTGTGTCATTTTGAGATCTGTACTTTCGCCATTGACGCTCTCTGTCTTATCCGTTTCTTTTCTTAAAACTCGGCCCAGTCGGTATTTCCAGCTTTAAGATAAGAGTTTTGTGTATAAGGAGGATGGATAGTCTTCTCATCTTCCCCTCTTTTTGTTACGCTGCCCGCACGATTACTCGGACTTCCTTTTCTTGCGTCACCTACCCTTTCTATGTCATTTTTTTTCTTTGTAAGTGCCTTGCCCACAACAAGTTTTTCTCTTTTTTTCTCAGTGCTCGAACTTGAAAGAGTTTTTACAAAGCGCGTGGTCTCTGTTTTATAAGGAGAGGGTTCTTTTCCATAATTTTTTCCAGTACTTTCCTTAGATAGGTTATGGCTCTCAACCCCTTTGGCGAGAGCACCAGGAGGAGGAGAAGAAGAAGCTGTGATCATACTATGGGAGCTACTGTGATTTTCTTTTTGTAAGGATGCTTCGTTATGTAGTTGGAAAAAGCTCATAAGCTCTTGCAAGCGTACGGATTGATCGCGAAGAGACTGTGTCGCCGCATTACTTTCTTGAACAAGAGCCGCATTCTTCTGTGTCATTTCATCCATGTGACTCACAGCTGTATTAATTTGCTCGATACCAACGGTTTGATCCGAAGAAGCCGCGGCAATCTCAGCAATAATATCCGCAACCCTCTTTGCACCCTCTGTGATTTCTTTTAAATTCTTCCCTGTATCATGGACAAGTGTCACACCCTCTTGAACTTGTTTACTACTATCGATGATAAGACATTTAATTTGTTTTGATGCTTGCGCTGAGCGCTGTGCAAGAGATCTGACCTCATCGGCTACAACAGCAAATCCCTTCCCTGCCTCCCCTGCACGCGCTGCTTCAACAGCAGCATTTAAAGCAAGAAGATTCGTTTGAAACGCAATTTCGTCAATTACAGCGATAATCTCAGAAATCTTTCCAGAGGATTGCTCGATACGCTCCATCGCCACGATGGCCTCCTGGACAACCGACCCCCCTATTTTTGCAATAGCACTCGAATCAGAAGCAAACTGATTTGCCTGCTGGGCATTGCCTGAGTTCTGTCTGACTGTAGCAGCGAGTTCTTCCATGGATGCTGCTGTTTCTTCAAGATTGCCCGCTTGCTGCTCTGTCCGTAAAGAAAGTTCTTGGGATCCTAGGGAAATCTCATGCACAGCCATACCAATTTCTCGCGCTGCACCAGAAACACGAATCATGGTATCGTTCAGCGTTTGAGCCATTATATTAAGATTCGTTTTCACCTCTTCGAATGTACCTTGATAGTTTTGCGTTACGCGCGCCCCAAGATCCCCCTTCGACAGACGCTCGATAATTGAACGAATATCACCAAAAGTGGCTGAAAGCATTGTCATAAGATTGTTTATGCCTTTGCCAAGGCTTCCCCTAAAGCCCTGTTTATTATCAAGAGTGACACGCAGATCAAAGTTACCTTCTGTTGCAGATGTTACGATGTTGTCTACTTCCCTTTGCACGGTAATTTCTTCAGTAAGGTCGGTCCATTCCACGACAGTCCCAAGACGTTCACCAAACTCATTCATAATAGGCGTGGCTTCGAATTCAAAGACGATCTCTCCCGTGACAATGTCTTCCATAGTGAGGTGAGCTTTAAAAGAATTTTGAAGAGATTCAAAGTCTATCTGATGATCTAAAAAACGCTTGAGATCATGGAGAGACTGGCCAATAGGATCCTCACAGTTAAATTGTACCCCCTGACCTTGAAACGCCGATTTGTATCTTCTGAAAAGACTGACAAGGGAAAGGTTACAATAAAAAACGTGTCCCCGAAGATCTAAAATCATAATAGGACTCGATACAGCATCCAACCCTGATCTGACTTGAACAGCTGTAATACCGTTGCTTCGGATAACCTCAAGGGCACGGGCCATGTCACCAATTTCATCACTACGCGCACTTTCTGTAACGACAAGCTTACTATCCCCCAAGGCCAAACGACCAATAGCCTCGCACATATGACGAATGGGTGTTCGAATACTCCGTATTGTGATAGCAGCTATGAAAATACTTGCGAGAAAACTAAGTATGAGTGACATGGTTGAAGAAAAACGAAGCGAGGCAATATCGTCTTTTGTGTCTTTAATAAGCGCCTCGATGTCGTTTGCAATATAATAAATAAGGCCATCACCCCTTGTTCCATTAGCAATGATTTTGCCATGTACCGTATCAAACACAAGAGCATTTGCGGCATCGTAGCTTTTCTTGAGGGTGTGCAATTCAGTGTCGGATTGACCTTCCTCAAACCCTTTCCAAAAAGCATCTCCAGCCTGTTTGAGGCGAGCCATATGGCTCTTTACCGTTCCCCAGTTCTGTGTGTGGTCATTTCCTGAAATGTCCCTAAGGGTTGCCAGGTGCTTTTCTACCTCTGCTGTTGTTTGCGTAATGGCCCTCCACACTTTCTCATTCGTTGCCTTAAAAGAGAGATCTCGTTCAAAAATGAAGCTTGTCACAAGGTCTCTTGAGTCGACCAATGCTGAATAAAGATCAAAGACAGCATCTTGGAACGGTTGGATAGTTGATTCTATGTACATATTATTTTTCTCAAGCCCTTTAAACTTCATAAAGCTATAAAAGAAGTTTCCGGCAAAAATACAAAGTATGATGGAAAAAGCGCACACAAGCCTTTTGGCCAGTGTGAGCTTGAAAAAATTGCGGTCAACCAAAGGATTAAACATGCGTGTCTCCCTTCGTATTATTGCAAGAGTGAGATACAGTCGCGTCTGCAGGTGGCTCGATTGTTGGGATCTCTGGATCAAACTGCAAGTTTTTGTCAAATAATTTTTCAAGAGTGAGAAGAGCGACCATACGGTTTTCAAGACTGACAAGGCCTTTTAAGATCTCAGTGTGATTCGCTCCCTCCACATCAGGAACGGCGCGTATGTCATCTTGATTTATGGTTAGAATATCTGAAACGGAATCAACAAGGACCCCCATTAAACGACCCCCCACGTTGACGATCATTACCACATGATTCTTACTCGCATCGGTCTGCCCCATATTAAAACGCGCTCGCAGATCCATAATGGGAACCACCGTGCCACGCAAGTTGATGACGCCACGCATATAGGAGGGAGAATTCGGGAGGGTCGTTGTCTCTGTCCAACCTTTAATTTCACGTATGGACATAATATCAATACCATACTCCCTGCCAAGAACAGTAAATGTAATAAATTGTTGCCGTACTTTTTGTTCCTCTGCACAGGTTGTTTCAAGGGCATGGGCTTCCATTTGAGTCTCCTCTCTCCTTAGTGATTGATACGACGTAACATATTAACATCTAAAATCAGTGATACACGACCGTTCCCCAGAATTGTGGCAGCAGAAATTCCTGGAATAGGATCATAGTTAGCTTCCAAACTTTTAAGAACGACTTGCTGCTGCGAAACAATATCATCAACCACAAGTCCCATTTGTTCTCCTCCTTCTGTTTCAAGAACGACAACAATACCCTCTGTGGGATTGAGAATAGCTTTGGAAATATTAAAAATATCGTGCAAATAAATAAGGGGGATATTCTTTTCACGAAGATCGAGAAGGCTAAGACCTCCAACGAGCTTACTGACTTGCTGGGGCGTAGGGCGAAGTGTTTCAAGAATATGAATAAGAGGGATGACATAACATTCATCACCCACGGTCACAATCATTCCATCAAGAACCGCAAGTGTCAAAGGAAGAAGCAAACTAAAGGTGCACCCTTGCCCTTCGATGGATTGTATAGAAATGCGACCGCCGAGGGCTTGTATGGATTTTTTCACAACATCCATTCCCACACCTCGCCCAGAGATGTTTGTGACTGAGGAAGCTGTTGAAAACCCCGGATGAAAAATCAGTTGATCAATCTCTTCTCCCGTAGGCGTTACATCTTCTGGAAGAATGCCTTGGGTCTTCGCTTTCTTAAGGACTTTTTCCCGGTTAATGCCTCGTCCATCATCAACAATCTGAATAACGATACGCCCACTTTTATGTTCTGCACTCAACTGGATCGTACCGAAAGCAGGTTTGCCGTTTTGGAGTCGCTCTTCAGGCGATTCAATACCATGATCCACGGCATTACGGATCATGTGCGTCAGAGGTTCTCCAAGGCGCTCAATAACCGTTTTATCAATTTCGGTATTCTCACCAGACATATCGATCCGCACTTCTTTTGCGAGCTGTATTGCAAGCTCACGGATAAGCCTTGGCATACGTGAAAAAACTGCTTTAACAGGTTGGGCACGTATGGCCATAACACTTTCTTGGAGTTCACGTGTGTGTTGCGTCAGTTCTTCAAGCCCTTTTGTTAAATTGTCATAGATACCCTCTATGGCTTGGCTTTTAAGAGCTTGTGCAGCATCTAAAAGCATCGCTTGCTTAATAACCATTTCCCCCACTGTATTCACGAGACGATCGATGCGGTCGAGCTCCACACGGATAGAATGAACATTTTGATCCACTTGCCCCTGAGGTTGGCTCTGGCTGTTGGATTGTTGCTGTGACGAAGAGGGAACCGTCCTTTGTGTCTGTTTTTTTTCTTTGAGCGTTGTTTGCGTTAAAGGAATGGAGGGAAGCGGCGATGGATCGTCTTCAGGTGTGCTTACCCCCCCTTCTTGCGGCAGGGAGGACTTTGATTGAGGTATGTTAGATGAGGACAGAGATCGGATATCGAGTGTACAATCATCCTCGACAAACTCAAAACATTCTCTTAGTCTGCCTTCGGAGGCTTCTGTTTCCAAATTGATCGCCCACATAAGATAGCAGTTTTCGGGGTTGTAGTCGGCTAAAGAAGGAAGGCGACTGACATTGGCGTGTGACGCATACGTTTCTTCGAAGGAAAGCTTTTTAAGTTCTCGCAAAATAAGATAAGGCTCATTCCCAAAACGCATCAGATCCAAAGCAGGCTCGAAATATATGGTATAAGCCTGCAGTGAGTTCACTTTATCATCTTTGTATGATTCCGTTTCCCTAGATCCATAGGGTATTTGTCCTTTTTGCACATAATCAACAAGTTCAAAGAGTTGCTCTTTAATGGATGCCATTGATTCAGGAGGAACATTGTTATTGTTCTCTGCATTTTGGACAAGAATACTAAGTACATCATTTGCACGAAGCAAAAGATCAACAAAATTCTGCGTAAGATGATTATGATTATTGCGTAAAGTATCGAGGGCTGTCTCAAAAATATGAGAAAACTCGACAAGCGTTTTAAACCCAAAACTACCGGCACCCCCTTTAACAGAGTGCACAGCCCTAAAAATAGCGTGAATATCTTCAGGGTCAAAAGAATTCCCCCCAAGGCGAGACAGATGACTTTCCGCGCTTGCTAAAAGGTCCGCACATTCTTCAAAAAAGACCGTTCTAAATTGTTCCATATCTGACACTGTACATTTCCTTTTAAGGGCATACCTTCCCAATAACTTGGACGAGCTTTTCAGGATCAAACGGTTTGACAATCCATCCTGTAGCTCCAGCAGAGCGGCCTTGAGACTTTTTATCATCCCCATGCTCTGTTGTGAGCATAAGTATAGGCACTGTCCTAAAGTCATCCATAGCACGCAAGTTCCTAATCAACGACAGACCATCCATATTCGGCATATTGAGATCTGTGATAATAAGGTCAGGTTTTTTTCTCAACACGACATCTAAAGCTTTTTGACCATCTTCGGCTTCAATGACATCGAAACCTGCACTTTTCAATGTAAAACAGACCATCTCACGTATAGTCCGCGAGTCATCAACAGTAAGAACGAGTTTTGTCATTTTAGAGACCCCTCAAAATAGTCTAAACAACCAAAATTTTTTATGACCCCCATAAAGCTTTGTGATGGCTTTTTAAAAAAAAGTGGTAAGTGATTTTTTTGTGCGGCTGACTGCACAACAAGCAAAAGCTGAAGGAGGGGTGTTGACATGTTTTCCACGTGCGCGGCATCAAACTCTAACGCTTCTTGCGTTTGTAAGGCAATGATCAGTTGCTCTTTCAGCTCAGCGACTTGATTTAGGTCGGCATTGACGGGCAGTTTTATAGACGTCATTTCTATTTTTTCATAAATACCAAATCTGCAGTTGATAGTATCAACTAACTATTAAAGAGTGATTAATATTGGAAAAAAATTGTTTTTGTCACTTTTTGATTTATTTTGGAATTGAAATTTTTTATAGTTGCTGCGTGTGTAAGGATTTCATAACCCTCTTTATCGTTATTCTACGACCTACAGTGCGGTGGGGCTGTTGCTTTGCCGCATTGTTTTCTATTGTCTAGTTCGATAAAATTAGAGGTTGTACATGTCCTATCCATTATCCAAAGCTATTCTCGGCTGGTTTTTTATCGCATTATTTTTTTGTTACCAGTATTTATTGCGTGTCATTCCAGGCATTATTTCTGACGAGCTCCGTCACGCTTTTCACATGACAGCAGAGGAATTTTCATCGCTGGGAGCTTACTATCTCTATGCTTATTCTCTTTTACAAATTCCCATCGGATTTATTGTTGATAGGGTAGGAATCAAGCGTACGGTTCTTTTTTCTATTTTTCTGTGTGTTTTAGGAACGTTTTGGCTCACGCAAACACATTCTCTTATCGCAGCACAAGCGAGTCGCATTCTGGTTGGAGCAGGTTCTGCTTGTGCTTTCATGAGTGCACTCAAATGGGTGGCAGATCACTTTGAACCCGGTAAACGCGGATCTCTCATGGGAGCAACGCTAACACTTGGAACGATTGGGGCTCTTGGTGCGGGTCACCCTTTGATAATCGCCGTTGATATGTTTGGTTGGAAGCAAGCTGTGCTCTATACGTGTGTTCTCGGAGGCTTTTTATTTATCCTCATCCATTTTCTTCTTAGTGATACGCAAAAAATTTCTCAAAATGACTTTGATCGTGCACAATTCATGAAGGATATGAAGAAGATCGCCTGTAATAAAACGATTATTATTTACGCCCTTCTTGCCATTGGGCTTTATACACCTCTTGCTGTTCTCGCAGACTTGTGGGGTGTGAGTTTTTTAGTTGAGAAGTTCCAAATGTCTCGATCTGATGCTGCCAGCACAACTATGCTCATGTATGTCGGTCTTGCTGTAGGAAGCTTAACGCTACCAGCACTCTCAGAGCGCTATCATATGTTTACGCGTACGATTCAGATATGTGGGATTGGACTTCTAGGATTGTTTAGTCTGATGTTAGTGGCTCAAACGCTGTCACTCTTAGCACTTAAGGGAATTTTCCTTCTTATTGGATGCTTATGTGGAGCAGAGATGATTTGTTTTTCGGGTGCTCTTGTTGGATCGGAGCAGCGAACATCGGGGCTTACCATCGGTTTTGTTAATACCCTGAACATGCTGGGGGGGGCGATCCTACAACAAATTATTGGCTATACACTGGATCTTCAGTGGCATGGGGCCATGGATAGTATGGGCGTGCGCCTTTATACAACCGACCAGTATGTCTTCTCACTAATGATTTTACCAACCGTCCTCGTTGCGTGCGTTTTACTGTCCATGACCCTTCGAAAGAGTGATTTTCACGGGTACGTCAAGGGCGAGCACTAGACGTTCAAGGTCTGCTCTTCGTCCATAGCTGTTCTAAGCATCTTCAAATCCTCCCACGCATGCACTTTCTGGCCAGGGGACCTCAGCAAAAAAGCAGGATGAAATGTTGGAAGCGCACGAATACTCGGATAACTTTCTTCTGCCATCGGTGGCTTATACGTCTGCCACTTCCCCCGAAGCCGCATAATTCCTGCATGATCATTCAAAATCGCCTTCGTGGCAATACCTCCTAAAAGCAAGAGGAACTTCGGACGCTTCAAATAGATGTGACGCTCTATAAAAGGAAGGCATGCCGCAATTTCCTGTGTACTCGGTGGACGGTTAGCAGGAGGACGCCAGGGAATAATATTACTGATGTAGACATCACTACGTCCCAAACCGATGGCAGCCATCATTTTATCAAGGAGCCGACCACTCATCCCGACAAAGGGCTTTCCTTGAAGGTCCTCTTCTGCCCCTGGTGCTTCACCCACAAGCATCACACTGGCATCAACATTGCCATCAGAAAAAACAGTATTTTTTGCTGATGCTTTAAGAGGACACCCTTCAAAAGCTTCCATAGCACGGCGAAGTTCTTCTAGCGTATGGCATTGATACGCAGGATGGAATGGCACGGCTCCGACTGCTGTTTTAATAGGGGGCATAAGCGGAAAAGCAGAATCCATTAGAGGTTGAGCGGAAAGTAAACATGGGGAATCCGCGGATATGTTGCAAAATTCTTTTCTTTCATCAAAACGACTGCGTGGGCTATCACCGTACGCGTAATCACATCCCATCCGGTAAAGATATGTTAATAAACCTTGTCTATTCTTCATTATTAAAGACTATGGCGCACCCGAGGGGATTCGAACCTCTGACCTTTGCCTCCGGAGGGCAACGCTCTATCCAGCTGAGCTACGGGTGCCTTGTACAAAACTATCTTTTTATATACTTTAAAATGACAGATAAACCAATTGAAATGAATAACAATACAGTGGAGAGATCAAACAGGATGAGTTTAACGGAAAGAATCCCAGAAACTCTTTCCTGCAGTGGTGACAGTCATGGCGCGCTTGAACATCCTAAAGTTTATTTAACGTTTAAAACGGATGTCCTTACGTGCCCCTATTGTAGTAAAGTGTTCCAACGAGAATTACCAAATTGCACTGAAAAGACCTCTTCCAAAACGAAAGAATAGAGTATGACCACACCAGTACCCATGACCACTGCTTCGATCATTCCCTTCCCAAAACATCAGCCAGGCAAGTACGCCTATTGCGGTCTTAGCATTGATTTAGGATCACTTAAACATAACTTCGCAACACTCCAAGCGGCCTTAGGCACCAGCATATGTAGTGCCGTTGTAAAGGCAGATGCTTACGGACTTGGAATAGCCCCTTGTACGAAGGCACTCTATGAAGCGGGTTGTCGTCACTTCTTTGTCGCCTATCTTGATGAGGCCCTCGATCTCAAACATATTTTGCCAGCCCGAGACGTAAAAATTTATGTCCTCAATGGTTTTATGAAAGGACAAGAAGAAGAATTCCTCTATAATGATTTTATTCCCGTCTTGACCGATATCGAAAAAGTCGAACGTTGGGCTTTTTTTGCGAAAGAGGACCCTCTGCCTGCTGTGCTCCACATTGACACAGGCATGAATCGCACAGGTCTTCGCTTTGACCGTATGCACCATCACGTTCTTGATGAAAGCCTTTCAAGACTTAATGTCCAAATTGTCATGAGTCACCTTGCATGTGCTGAGGACATTTCAAATGAGTTTAATGAAGTCCAACGCAAACGTTTTGTTAATGCTGTCAAGCAGCTCAGGCTTTCCTACAAACCCCAATTAAGCCTAGCAAACTCAGGAGCTATTGTCTTAGGGTCCGATTACCACTACGACATAGCTCGCCCAGGCATAGCTCTCTACGGATGCACAGCATCTCGTTCCTTGCCTTTAAAGACAACACTACGTCTGTGGTCCCGTATTTATCAGATTCAAACAGTTCCAGCCCATGAGAGTATTGGGTATGGTCGTAGCTATTTTACAGATGCCGATCGCAAAATCGCAACGATCACCCTTGGCTATGCTGATGGCTTTTCCTGGAAAGCAGGAACGATGCAACATCACCCCTTTGTTATGGTCGGGAAGTTTAAAGCACCTATCGTAGGGCGTATTTCCATGGATCTTATCACCATTGATATCACAGATGTTCCCAGTGAATACGTCTACGAGGGCGCTGTTGTGGATATTTTAAACAACGACATTACTGTCAACCATCTAGCGAAGTGGACAGCCACACTTCCTCTCGAAGTTATTTTAAAGTTTGGGAACCGTCTCGAAAAAAGTTATACTGAATCCTAATCCTCTCTCGTTTGAATACAGCTCCCTCCCCAATAAAAAGTCAAGATGGAACAGGCCTTTAGTCTCGAAATCCATAACTTTTTAGGTAGGAAGGATCGCAACCCGTTTTCCCCAGAATCTGTGGATAACTCTGTTAAAAACATGTGAGCTCTGGAGTGATGATCGGAGAAATCAAGGGTCCTAACAAGATTGCCTCATTTTAAAGCTTACACCGTGAAACACTTGGAAAACGTCGGTTTCTTGTTATGAGTATCTGTTAGAAATGTCTATTAGAGAAGAAATTTTCTGTGCCATTAGGGAAAATACTTGACATAAGGAAAAGAGAGGCTTGTGGATAAATTCGAGTGGACGCCCATCACTTTTTAATCAGACTGCGTCCAAACTTTCTAAGTACCTTACCCAAGCTTTCCAATCCCTTGCCCCTAAATCTTTTTCAAAGGACAAGAGCTCTTTAGTGGTCTTTTGACATACCTCATGGTCAAGCAGGATAAGCTCCCGATTCATTGCAAGGGCCAAGCACTGTGTTTCACAGGCTTTTTGGAGATGATAAACGTAGAAGAGAGCTTCAGGAATCGTACGACCACAAATGATCACACCGTGATTGCGCAGCATCAAGACCATTTTATCGGCAAGATCTCCGGCAATCATATCCCCCTGAGTATCCTGCAAAGCAAGAGAGCCATACTCATGATAATTGATTTGACCATAAAAGTGGAGTGCCCACTGACTAATAGGCAACAATCCCTCTTGCATCGCAGACACAGCAACAATGGCAGGCGTATGCAGATGAAAGACCGCTTGGATGTCAGGACGGGTCTTATAAATAGCGCTATGAATTATATGTCCTGTTATATTTAATGCGTCTAATCCCGCTCTAGGGGTGTTTAGAATACTTCCATTGCAGTCCACCTCCACAAGGAGCGTTTCATTGATCTCATTAAAACGGTAACCGAACTGAGGAAGGTAGAATCCTGCAGTTGAGCGGGCTGAAAGATGCGTATAGGTATGATCATCGAGATGAAGATGAGAAAGTATTCTGTAGGCGGCTGCAAGATTTTTCTTTGGAAGAGACACGATCAAGACATTTTAAAATGCAAATTACTTGGGGACATCATAGATATATGAGATTTTTATTTTCAACATATTTTCAATTTTTCTTAAAATTTAAGCACCATAACCTTGTACAAAAAAAAGCTTTTCACTCCACAAAAAAATGGGAACACGCTAAGAACTCTAACAAAAAGAAAATTTTAACTTTTCTATTGTATATTTACAACGTCTTTACTAAGTTTTCCTTTGGATCATTGTTATTTTTTTTGACAAGGTAATGTAAAGTTAGATAATTAGTGTGTCTATGTATAAACGTCTCCTTTGCACCCATGTTTCATCTCTTCGATCCCGAAAGCGAGAACGTCCTCGTATGTTACCGACAGAAGAGTCGCTAGACACCTTGCACAAACGCCATGATTAGCATATTTTTCGATACCTTAGCCCGCTTGGATGATTTTTTTTGGACATACATCGGCTTCACTTTTGTCAGCCTCTTTGGTATCTATTTCACGTTAAAAACACGTTTCTTCCAGTTCAAGGTTTTGGGACAACTCCGAAAAACTGTTGTTGACTTGAATGAAGACGCAAAGCTCTGTGCCACAGGTACCCATCCTCTGCGCCTTTATTTTGCTTCTGTGGGAGGCATGGTGGGGCTTGGAAACATCGTTGGGGTTGTCACAGCAATTCTGATTGGTGGACCAGGATCCCTTTTTTGGCTTTGGATAGCTTCATTTTCGGGGATGCTGATAAAATATTCTGAAATTTATTTAGGGATGAAGTACCGTGTTCCCAACGCCCATGGTGGCTACGATGGCGGTCCTATGTATTATTTAAAGCATGCCTTCGGTATCAAAGCTATCCCCATCATTTCATCAATCTTGTTGTGTATTTATGGTGTAGAAGTCTCTCAGTTTTTAGTTGTAACAGATTCGCTCAGCCAAACCTTCGCCATCAATAAGACTCTTGTGATTGCATCACTCCTTGCTGCTGTCATCTATAGTGGGCTGGGAGGTATTAGCCGCCTTGCGAATATCTGCTGCGTTCTGATGCCGACATTTATGATCATCTATGTGTTGATGTGTCTGTGGGTTATCGGATGGAATATCAAAGAGATCCCTTCTCTCTTCGCTCTCGTATTTGATGGAGCTTTCAACGGGCACGCGCCCCTCGGTGGTTTTATAGGCAGCACGTTCTTGATGGCAGCACAGCATGGAGTATCTCGGGCTGTGTACTCCGGTGACATTGGCATTGGTTATGATTCCATCATTCAAAGTGAGGCACGTACGCAGCATCCGGAGCGTCAAGCGCGTATGGCTATTTTTTCCATTCTAACCGATGGCATTGTGTGCACCATGAGTATGATGGTTATTCTCATCACAGGTCTTTGGAAGGTTCACACGCCTATGCAGGCTTCTGAGTACGTCGCAGCGGCGCTTGGTCAATACTTTCCGGCGATTCCTTACTTCATGTCTCTTTTCTTTTTTCTTGCGGGGTACACAACGATTATCGCGTATTTTGCTGTGGGGCTGAAAAGTGCTCGCTTTTTACTTCCGTCATACGGCGAGAAACTGTATCATCTCTACGCGGCGGTGGCTTTTCCTTTTTTCGCGTACTTTGATCAGAGCAAGGTCTTTCTTATCATGACTTTTTCTGGTGGTCTGCTCATGATGATTAACATTGCCGGTATCGTGAAGCTGCGCAAAGAGATAAGATTTAAATAAAAAACTTTTTTAATCCAGAGTCTTTGAAAGAATGAAATTCCTCGATCAAGCTAAAATTTTCGTTCAGTCCAGCCACGGTGGAGCGGGCTGTGTTAGCTTTCGTCGTGAAAAATATATTGAGTATGGCGGTCCCGATGGCGGTAACGGAGGCAAGGGCGGCGATGTTGTTTTTGTCGCTGTTTCTGATCTGAATACTCTCATTGACTACCGCTATCAGCAGCATTTTCGAGCGCAAGTGGGCAGCCACGGTATGGGACGCAACCGCACGGGGCGAGATGCTGATGATGTTATCCTTAAAGTTCCTGTGGGAACGCAGATTTTTGATGAGGACAGGAGCATCTTACTAGCTGATTTGATGCAGGAGGGGAAAAAAGTTATCCTTCTCAAAGGTGGCGATGGCGGTTTTGGCAATGCTCATTATAAATCCAGTACGAATCAAGCACCGCGCTACAGCACTCCTGGTTACCCAGGTCAAGGGATGTGGGTGTGGTTACAACTCAAGTTGATTGCCGATGTAGGGCTCTTGGGGCTCCCCAATGCAGGCAAGTCTACATTCCTCAAAGCCTGCAGCCGCGCGAAGCCTAAAATTGCCGATTATCCTTTTACAACACTGAATCCACAGCTGGGTGTGGTATATGTCCATGACTCTGAGTTTGTGGTGGCTGATTTGCCTGGACTTATTGAAGATGCACATCTGGGCATTGGTCTTGGCGTGCGTTTCCTTGGCCATGCAGAGCGGTGTTCTGTTCTGCTTCACCTGATTGACGCAACTGCAGAAGATATCGTAAAAAATTATCAAACGGTTCGCCATGAGCTGCTTGCGTACGGTGCCGGCCTTGAAGAGAAGCCTGAGGTCGTCGTTCTAAACAAGTGTGATAGCCTATCAGAGAGGGATGTAGGGGGAAAAAAATCTGACCTCGAGGGAGCTCTTGGCCAGAGAGTCTTTGCGATTTCTGCCATATCGGGGCAAGGCGTCAAAGACGTTCTATCAGAACTGCATTACTCTATCATTATGGCTCGGAAAGAAAAGGAAACACATGAGGTGTCGTAGCACTCGCCCATAGAGACTATCCATGGTCACGATGCCACGGGCGCAGCAGAACTTACCTAGAAGATTGTACCTCGGCACACCAATCGTGTTTGTTTACGTTCTCATATTTTTCTCATAATGAGTGAGGCGTTGGTCCCGCCGAAGCCGAAGGAGTTTGACATGACTGTATTGATCAGACGGGGTTTCGCTTGAAGAGGCACAAGATCGAGATCACACCCCTCATCAGGCTCATAGAGGTTCAATGTGGGAGGACAGACGTTATCTTGCATAGCAAGGAGACTGAAAATTGCCTCCACAGAGCCTGCTCCACCAAGTAAGTGCCCAACGGCAGATTTTGTTGAAGACATAGAGAGCTTTAAGGAATGGTCACCAAAAAGACGCTTCACCGCCCCCATTTCAATAGCATCCCCAAGAGGGGTTGACGTGCCATGGGCATTGATATAGTCGACATCAGATGTGTTAATTCTTGCATTTTTAAGAGCTGCTTGCATCGCACGAAGGGCACCATTACCATCCTCCGCAGGAGCCGTAATATGGTGAGCATCCCCTGATAAACCATACCCAATAACCTCACCATAGACTTTAGCACCACGCCTTTTCGCATGCTCATAATCCTCAAGAACAAGGACACCAGCGCCCTCTCCCATGACAAAGCCATCACGCCCGCGATCCCAGGGGCGCGATGCCATCTCAGGCGCATCATTATACGATGTTGAGAGAGCACGACAGGCTGCAAACCCTGCAACACCAATGCGACATACAGCGGCTTCAGCACTTCCTGCAACCATTACATCAGCATCCCCGTACTGGATGAGACGTGCCGCATCACCAATAGCATGGGCACCCGTGGCACAGGCTGTCACCACAGCGTGATTAGGGCCTTTGAATCCGTGCTTAATTGCCACATAACCAGAGATAAGGTTAATCAGTGAAGCTGGAACAAAGAAAGGACTAACGCGACGCGGTCCAGAGGCTGTGAGCGTTTGGCTTGTACGGTCAATCTCATCAAGACCACCAATACCCGACCCAAGCAATACCCCCGTGCGTTCAAGGTCTTCGGCCCTTGTGGGTGTCCACCCCGCATCTACGATAGCCTGATCTGCAGCAGCGCAACCGAAGAGAATGAACGTGTCGATCTTACGTTGGTCCTTAGGATCCATATAGGCATTTGGATTAAAATCAGCATCACCAAACTTTGCTTCAGGAGATCTGGGAACTTGCCCTGCAACACGGGCCGGAAGATCGTCAACCTTGAATCCCTCAATAGCGCGCACACCCGATTCAGAATTCAAAAGACGCCGCCACGAATCCTTAACGTTGCCGGCAAGAGGGGAAACCATCCCAATTCCAGTAACAACAACGCGACGCATATGTATCCTCCCTTAAACAAAAGGGCCTTAGCACAAACGCGCTAAGGCCACAGCAGCGTGAAAACTTAAGCAGCCTTCTTATGGTTTTCGATGTAGTCAATCGCTGCTTTGATGGTTGTAATTTTTTCAGCAGCGTCATCAGGGATCTCGCAACCAAACTCCTCTTCAAGCTTCATGACAAGCTCTACTTGATCGAGACTATCAGCGCCAAGATCATCCACAAAACTCGCATTTTCAACAACTTTGGAAGCATCAGCCCCCAGATGCTCAATGACAATTTCTTTGACGCGGGAAGCGATATCTGACATGGTTCTTCCTTTTTTAACATTTTGTTAAGTATTTCCCCCTTTTTTATCATGAAGGAAGGGTCAGCACAAGCAAATCCTCCTATCAGAGTGCTTTAAAGGGTGGATCATTTATGTGTTATAGTACATCTGGAACTCAATGGGATGCGGAGCATGCTCAAAGGCATAGATTTCCTTCCACTTAAGCTCACAATACGCTTGGATGAAATCAGGAGTAAAGACATTGCCCTGACACAAGAAATCATAGTCTTGCTCCAAGGCCTGAAGTGCTTCTCGCAACGAATGAGATACTGTTGGAAAGCGTTTTGCATAGTCTGTATCCTCGAAGAGATTTTCATCAGCAGCTGTGCCTGGATCAATGGCATGCTTAATTCCGTCAAGTCCTGCTAAGAGTAGGGCTGAAAAAGCTAAATAACCACAGGCAGTGGGGTCTGGAAAGCGTACTTCCACACGTCTTCCTTTATCGCTGAAGGCTGTTGGAATACGGCAGGACGCTGAACGGTTGCGCGCTGAATAGGCACAAATCACAGGAGCCTCGAAGCCAGGAATAAGGCGCTTATAACTATTTGTCGTGGGATTTGTGAAAGCATTCAAAGCCTTTGCGTGTTTCAAAATTCCACCGATATAGTGGAGGGCCGTTTGCGATAAACCTGCATAGCCATTTCCTGCGAAAAGAGGCGCATTATCCCGCCACAAAGATTGATGAACGTGCATCCCTGAACCATTATCACCAAAAAGAGGCTTCGGCATAAAAGTTGCCGTACGGCCGTGATCACGTGCGACATTACGCACGACGTATTTATAGATCTGTAACGCATCCCCCATAACCGTCAGTGTGCCAAACTTAAAGCCGAGTTCGTGCTGCGCCGTCGCAACCTCATGGTGATGTTTTTCCATCACAAGCCCCATGCTCGTCATCGCTTCCACCATATCGCTCCGCATGTCATGGAGCGTATCAATGGGAGCACAAGGCATATAACCACCTTTGTGAGATGGGCGATAACCGTTATTTGGCTCTTTTCCTGATGCACAGGGAAGTTCCTCAGAATATAAATGATAAAAGCTCGTTTCTGATCCTGTTTGAAATTGGACGTTATCAAAAACAAAAAATTCAGCTTCAGGGCCAAAATACGCAACGTCAGCTAGACCCGATGCCTTTAAGTAAGCTTCTGCTTTCTTAGCAATGGAGCGTGGATCGCGATTGTAATTGTGCTGTGTTACAGGGTCAAAGACATCGCAGAGAACGATCGCTGTTTTATGAGACGTAAAGGGGTCAGTAACCACCCTTGATATGTCTGATTTAAGGATCATATCTGACTCATGGACGGCTTTCCATGCGGGAAGAGAGGACCCATCAAAGGCAATACCCTCACTCAATAGGCTTTCATCGACTTCAGAAACAGGGAAGGTGATATGATGCCATGTCCCAAGGATATCGGTAAAACGAAAATCAATGAAATCAAAGGATTTAAGGGAGTCAATAAAGTTTTTAGGCATGAAATAAAAGGGCTTTTAAAGTCGTTGCTTTTTTATAGAGCTCCCATGAGGCAAGAGCAAGGGGGCGAAATGTTACAAAACATCGCGGTGAACTCTCCAAGTGATACCTCTCACAACAAACCTTCACACGTATCAAGCAGTTCACTCAGTTTCGCCATGGTCACGCCTTGGTCAAGGCTTTCATCCTCAAACCATGTCCTTAAGGTAAGGGCGAGTATTCCTAGGGACGTATAAATGACGATTGGCCTCTTCCATGGGGGGAGGGGAGCTTTCAAAGACAACAAGCTATGCCTTAGGAGAGAGGTATGGTGATCAAGGAGTGATCTTAAAACCTGCGGCGCGTGTAAAGCACTCAAGATAATAGTCCTGTAAGCCTTCTTGTGAGGCAGCCAGAGATCCAAATAAAGCATGATTTGATCAAAGAATAACTCTTTAATCGTATCGTAGTCGATGGCTTTGATTCTGAAAAAATGCTGTTTTTGACGGTAGAGAGCCGCCCTAAGAAGACCTATATCATTGGAAAAAGAGTCGAAAAATTCACTTCCCAAACACATTTGCATATCAGAAAAAGATGGCAGACTACCAAACGTTCCTGCCAAAGAGAGATAGGTATCGACACATTGATCAAAGAAAGAAGTGCCCTGTGGCAGGGGGTGACTGTGATTTTGTTTATCCAATGAATTGCTTTTGTTTTCCTCGGTGAGAGATGGGGACATATTGGCGTTTTTCATAGCCTTTGTAAAGTTGTCGTGGTCTCCCTATTTTCTGCATAGGGTCAGCAATCATTTCATGCCATTGGGCAACCCATCCAGCCGTGCGGGCAAGAGCAAAGAGCACTGTGAACATGGATGTGGGGATACCAAGCGCCTGAAAAATAATGCCGGAATAGAAATCCACGTTGGGATAGAGCTTTTTTTCAATAAAATAGCTATCTTTAAGAGCAATTTCTTCGAGTTCTAGTGCAATCTCTAAAAGAGGATCATCTTTCTTTCCAAGAGTGTGAAGGACTTCGTGACAGGTGTGAGACATGATTTTTGCACGAGGATCGTAGTTTTTATACACGCGATGGCCGAAACCCATGAGCCGGAAGGGATCACTTTTGTCCTTAGCACGCTTAATCGCATCGGAGATATTGCGTTTATGTCCGATTTGCCTCAGCATATTGAGGACAGCTTCATTAGCTCCACCATGGGCAGGCCCCCACAGCGCTGCAACACCCGCAGCAATACATGCAAAAGGATTTGCTTGGCTTGATCCTGCAAGACGCACGGTGGACGTTGAGGCATTTTGCTCGTGGTCAGCATGGAGAATAAAAATACGGTCCATCGCCTTCGAAAAGACAGGATCGACCTGATATTCCTCGCAGGGAGTTGAAAACATCATGTGGAGGAAATTACTTGCATAGTCCAGATGATTGCGCGGATAAACAAAGGGTTGGCCAATAGAGTATTTATAAGCCATAGCTGCCATTGTGGGCATTTTGGCAATCATGCGATAGGATGCAAGTTCACGCTGCGCCGGATCGTGAATATCCAGGCTGTCATGATAAAAAGCAGAGAGGGCTCCCACAACACCCACCATAATCGCCATAGGATGAGCATCACGGCGAAATCCTTGATAAAAACTTCTCATCTGCTCATGAAGCAGTGTGTGTGTTGTGATATTATGAATAAATTCCTGCTTTTCCTCATCTGAGGGAAGTTCCCCATTCAAAAGGAGATAGGCAACTTCCATAAAATCACTTTTTTTCGCAAGGTCATCAATAGAATAGCCTCGATAGAGTAGAACGCCTTCATCACCATCAATGAACGTGATCTTGGATTCACAACTCGCTGTGGCAACGAATCCAGGATCATAGGTAAAAAGACCAGTACCCGTTGTAAGTCGACTAATATCAACCACATCAGGCCCACATGTTCCACTTATAATAGGCAACTCAAAGGTCTTTCCTCCGTAAGTGACCATTACCGTTCTCGTATCGACTCCCGGTCCCATACGCAATCTCCTCTCATGTTAAGCATTGACGTAAAGTTTAAGATGGCACCTTGCTCCATACAATGACAAGTCGCCTGCTCTTACTCAAGACTAATAAAAAAACCTTAAAAGGAGGTAAAATATGAACACAATTTAAGAAGAATGGTAGCGGAGGAGGGACTCGAACCCCCGACACGCGGATTATGATTCCGCTGCTCTAACCAACTGAGCTACTCCGCCGAAGTCGAGGAGACTATAGCGCGTTCAGGGAAGCGTGTCAAAGACATTACCATTCGGTCTAATGATTCCGCCTTGCCTAAGATCTCCATCACCTCAAAAATACTGGGGGAAACTGTCCGTCCTGTAAGAGCGATGCGCACAGCTTGCGCCATATCCCCAAGCTTAACCTCCCATGCTTTAGACTGTGCTCGAAAAAGAGCTTCAAGCCCTGCATGAGAAAAGTCTGCTTCATCTGTTAAAAGGGCGGCGATTTTTTCCAAAATCTGTTTAAGATCAGCTGTGAAGAGTCTTGCGGCTTTATCATCAAACGGAAGGGTGGCGATGTACAGCGCTGCTATCTCTGCCAATTCAACCAACGTTTTCGCACGTTGTTTGAGACCGTCCATCCCTTTGAGAATGCGCTCTGTATAAACGGGTGTCAGTGTATGCCCACGTTTTTCAATGAACGGTATCAGCTCTCCCATAAGCGTTTTATTATCCCTTTCTCGTATGTAGTGACCATTAAGATGTGTGAGTTTCACACTATCAAAGCGCGAGGGTGACTTGCCAATGCCTGATAAATCAAAAAGCTCAATGGCACGGGGTGTTGGAACGATTTCCTCATCGCCATGCCCCCAACCAAGACGCAGAAGATAATTACACATAGCTTCAGGAAGGAACCCCATGTTCTTGTAGTGTTCTGTCCCAAGAGAACCATGGCGCTTGGAGAGCTTGGAACCATCGGGTCCGTGGATGAGGGGAATGTGAGCAAACTCGGGCACATGCCAACCACAGGCCTCATATAACTGCTTTTGACGAAACGTGTTGGTAAAATGATCATCGCCACGAATGACGTGCGTAATACCCATATCGTGATCATCGACCACAACAGAGAGCATATAGGTCGGTGTACCATCGGAGCGGAGCAACACCATGTCATCGAGCTGTTCGTTGTTCACTTCCACATAACCTTGAACGTGATCCTCCACAACAGTCTTTCCGGATTGTGGAGCTTTGAGGCGAATCACTGGCTTAACATCCCAAGGAGCCTCTTTGGGATCGCGGTTACGCCACAAACCGTTATAACGTGGATTTTTGCCCTCTTCCCTTGCCAAAGCGCGCATGGCTTCCAGCTCTTCAGCGGTGCAGTAACAGTAATACGCCTTACCCTCGGCCAAAAGTTTGTGGGCGACTTCTTGGTGGCGTGCGGCCCTTTGAAGCTGAAACACAACCTCACCATCCCAATCTAAACCGAGCCAACGCAAAGAGGCAAATATAACATCCACAGCCTCCTGCGTCGAGCGAACGACGTCGGTGTCTTCGATGCGCAAATAGAACATACCCCCAAAATGTTTCGCAAAGAGCCAGTTAAAAAGAGCGGTGCGAGCACCTCCAATATGCAAATAGCCTGTGGGGGAAGGCGCAAAGCGTGTGATAACAGGATCTGTCATGTACCCTAGAGTCAGAGAATGAATTTTTGTGTAGTGTAACAGAAAAAAGAAAGGAAATGGGAGTGGAAGTACAGAACAGGGCTAGAAAAACACCCATGAAAAGGCTCTAAAAAAGTATGATCTTGCTACATGAGTCTCCACTTATCTAAGCTTGTCTGATAAGGTACTCTGGCATAGCGTTGAAACTTGTATGCTCGCCGAAGGTCGAAAAAGAAAGTGACAAAACTCATTCTAGGCATTGAAACGAGCTGTGATGAAACAGCTGTTGCCGTTGTGAATGGCGACGGGAATATTCTTGTTAGCTTGCTGCATTCACAGGTAGAAGATCACAAAGCCTACGGTGGCGTTGTCCCCGAACTTGCAGCACGTGCGCACTTAGAAAAGCTCTCCCCCCTTGTCGAGGAAGCACTCACGAAAGCGTCTATCAAATTGGAGGAAATCAGCGCAATCGCAGCAACCTGTGGGCCAGGGCTTATTGGTGGTATTGTCGTAGGCGCTATGTACGGTAAAGGGCTTGCCGCATCCTTAGGCAAGCCATTCATCGCTATCAATCATTTAGAAGGGCATGCGCTGACGATTCGTCTCACCCACAAACTTGGTTTTCCATATCTCCTCTTGCTCGCCTCAGGAGGACACTGCCAATTCATCGATGTCCGTAGTCTTGGTGACTATCGACTTTTGGGGCAAACCATTGATGACGCCGCTGGCGAAGCTTTTGATAAGGTTGCCAGTATGCTCCATCTCCCCTATCCCGGCGGCCCCCACATTGAAAAGCTTGCCCTTTCAGGTAACCCCGGAGCTTTCAATTTTCCAAGGCCTCTGCTCAGACGTGCCGGATGTGATTTCTCTTTTTCAGGTCTTAAAACGGCAGTGCGTCATTTTATTCAACAAAACCCCTATGCATCACGAGAAGATATCTGCGCGAGCTTCCAACAAGCTGTCATTGACTGCATTGTTGACCGTACACATCATGCTGTGAATATGCTGCGCGTACCTACTACATCCCTTGTAATTGCAGGAGGAGTGGCCGCGAACAAAGCGATCTATGGAGCCCTTAAAGAAGTTGCAAGAGCTCATACTATGACAGCGTACGCTCCGCCCTTGGATCTTTGTACTGACAATGCGGCGATGATAGCGTGGGCAGGTGTCGAGCGTTTCAAGCAAGGACTCACCCATGATCTGTCCTTTGAGCCACGGCCTCGTTGGCCTTTAACAGAAATGTAGGTTAAGTAACGCACTGTTGTTAAGAGATTGTAACGAGATTAGGAAAAGCTCTGACTCTTAAGAGTTGACGACAAGACAGAAGCGTGGCATGGTCAGAGCGTGTTTGGTTTTTTTAGCGAAATTTTATAAAAACCTTCTCACGGAAGTTTTTAGTTCATAACTAATTTGTTTGTGAGCAATAAGAGGGGAGTGTGACTTGCTAGAGTTCTTCCGCAACATACCCAAGCGATATGTCGTCAGTGTATGCAGCCTTATCCTTGCAGTGTCTCTTGCAGTCCATGACTACCTGACATACCTCACTCCAACGTATATAGATGGGAATACCGCAGAAGCTGATGAACAAGACGCAGGATCCGCTTCTTTTCCAGAATTCTCATCCATAGAAGATGAACAAGACAGCGGCCTGTTGCCTGCAGACAAAAAAGCGCCTGTCCAAAAACCGAATCTCACTCTACAAACAAAAGTCGTTGAGGAAGACGAAGGAGATAAAGAGAAACTGCTCGTTGTTGGCAAAGGCGATACCCTTAAGAGTATGCTCGTTACTGCTGGTGCAAGCAAATCCCATGCACAGGTTGCGGTTGACGCTATTAAGAAAGTATACGATCCTAAGAAACTGAAAATTGGGCAAGGGATCAAAATCACTGTCAGAAAAGACCCCATTAGTAAAGAATTCATTGTCACAAAAATGGAATGGCGGTCGTCTCCTGAACAGGAAATTGCTCTTTGGCAAGAAGATGGCAAGTTCATCGCTAAAAAGCGGGTCGTTGAACTTAAGCGCTGCGTAGAAGGCGTTGCCGGAAAAATCAAGTCAAGCTTTTATAATGCCGCAGTGAACCAGGGAGTGCCTTCTCCTCTTGTGAAATCTGCTATTCAAGCTCTTTCTTATGAAGTCAATTTTCAACACGAACCGAAACATGGTAATAATTTTGCTATCTTGTACGAAGTGTATAAAGACAAGGCAGGTAAGATCGTCAAGTACGGTAATCTTCTCTATGCAGCTTTTGCACCAGGAGGGCAACTCAAACAAATTTATCGGTATGAAGGACCGAATGGCGTTTCGTTCTATAATCATAAAGGAGAATGCGTTGTTAGGGGATTTTTACGTTCGCCCTTAGATGTGACGAGACTGCGCATCACATCAGGTTTTGGGAATCGTATGCATCCATTAAAAAACTATACTATTTTTCACAAAGGCATTGACTTTGGGGCTCCTCATGGTACACGGGTCGTTGCAGCGGGTGCTGGAGTTGTGACCAAAGCCCAGTACTGGGGCGACTTTGGGCTGTATGTGTCTATTAAACATGGGGACTATACAACGGAGTATGCCCATTTATCCAAGATTATTCCTGGTATTAAAGTGGGAGCGAAGGTGTCACAAGGGCAGGTCATCGGGCATGTTGGGTCAACAGGATCGACGACAGGTCCACACCTCCACTACGGTTTGCTCTTTAAAGGAAAGCATATCAATCCTAACAGCATTAAAACAATGCCTTCCCATAAACTTGCAAAAAAAGACCTCACTCAGTTCGTATCTTTCAAGAAAACGATCGAATCAAAAATCTCATCACGCCCCGAAAAAGGAGAATACGTTCTCGCTATCAACGATAAGATCGTGAGCTAATCAGCTTCTTCAACAGCGAACCATACCCCCGGCGATGTACTGCTGTTGGATAGCAGCGCGAGAGAAGGCTAGGATTGAAGACTAGGGCTTGGTGTCTCCCCCTCAATGACGATCATTGATCCTGGTGATAGGTAGGTTATAACTTCCCTCATATCAGATTCTGATAAGGCGATGCAGCCTCTCGTCCCCCTGTACCCCTCACGCGCAAGATGAATAAAAATCGCACTTCCCTTCCCTTTTATAACAGGATCATCGTTATAGCCTATGGCGATCACAATATTGTACAAAGGGTCTTCACGCCACATTTTCTCGTGACTTATATCCTTCTCGAACAGACGCAAGTCAACCAAACGGTTATAGTCTGGGTGAGAAGACGCGTCACACCACCCAAAAAAGGGTTGTATAACCTGCGTTTCAAGGGATGTGACTAAGTCTCCTGTTCCATACACATCAGGTCTGTAGAAAAGTTGTCTTAAAGGAAATACCCCAACAGGTGTACAACCATCTCCTTCAGCTTTATCTTTTGCTAATTGGAACCCCTTCTTTCCCACAAGACACCGGTAGGTTCTCCCTGCAATGCTGGCGACATAACCACGATGCTTTTTTGACTCAATAGACAAATGGTGTGGCGAAGGGTTTAGAGTACAAGACATTATGGGGACTGCTTCCCGTTTATCCCACATCCTATGAAGTCTCAAAGTAACCTCATGTACAATCTCCTAACTGACCTCGAAAGACACTGTATTGGAAATAAAAATGGCGGATGGGGTGGGATTCGAACCCACGAAGAGCTTGCACCCTTGCCGGTTTTCAAGACCGGTGCCTTCAACCACTCGACCACCCATCCAACGAAAGACAACGTATTAATGCAGGAATTTAATATCCGTCGTCAAGAGTAAAATGGTCAAACAAAAGTGAGAGGATACTTACCCTGCCATTTGTTCTAGATTTTTGGAAGACTTTAGAGAAGCTGTCATCACATGTTCTTCGACAGCCACTTGTGGATCGCGCAAGACATATCCCCTTCCCCATACCGTTTGGACGTAGTCATCAGTTCCAAGAGCTTCGGAGAGTTTGCGGCGTAGTTTACAAATGAAGACGTCAATAATCTTAAGTTCAGGCTCATCCATCCCACCGTATAAATGGTTCAAAAACATTTCTTTTGTGAGTGTATTGCCTTTGCGAAGAGATAAGAGCTCCAAAATACCATATTCTTTTCCCGTCAAAGGAAGCGCTACTCCATCCACACTCGCGATGCGACTTTGAAGATTGATAAGGAGACGCCCCGTACGGATCATGGATTCTGAATGTCCTCGTGAGCGGCGCACAATAGCATGAACACGTGCCAAAAGTTCCACACGATTGAAAGGCTTTGTTAGATAATCATCTGCACCAAAACCGAGACCTTTAACCTTGTCATCAATTTCAGAAAGCCCAGAGAGAATAAGGATAGGTGTTCTAATTTGTGATGCTCTTAAACGCTTGAGAACTTCATAACCATTCATATCAGGCAAAACGAGATCAAGAATAATAGCGTCGTATTCGTAGATCTTGCCAATTTCCAGCCCATCCTCACCAAGGTCAGTAATATCAACAACAAAGCCCTCGGATCTTAAAGTCGCCTCAAGCACTTTAGCTGTTGCTGAGTCATCCTCTATTAAAAGAACACGCATTAAAGTCCTCATCTCATTAACGATGTTTAATTTCATGCTAACAAAAAAAAGATGGGGGAACCTAAATAAATATTTAACTTTTTTTACCTAGAAATTAACCATTTCTTTACTTTTTACTGCACTCTGTGCTTGCATGTAGGGGAAAGCTTTCCAAGGCACAAAGCGGAGGATACCCCTCTTGATCCTATGACAACGAGACTCTTTCTTCAACACCTTGAAACGTCGCTGGGTACAGTCAGTGCGTATGAGATTTACGGTAAAATTACCGACATTCATGGCATGTCTGTCATAGGATCTGCCGATCATAACGACATCTGTATTGCATCAAAAGTAACCATCTTGAAGAATAATACAGCGTTCCAAGGTGAGGTTGTTGCGTTGAAGGACAAGAAAGCAACCATCCTGCTAGCAACACCCATCTCAGGCTTAAGCATCGGCGATAGAATCCACTATCATAAAAGCACCCATTCTATTGCACCTTGTGAAGAATGGCTCGGACGCACTCTTGATGCTTTTGCCATGCCTATTGACGCCAAGGGGCACCTTATCAAAGGGCCTTATCTTATAAGTACAAAAGCCAGACCTCTATCCGCAACGCAAAGACAAAAAGTTTACCAACCCATCGATCTTGGTGTAAGAGCCCTCAACGCTTTTGTTCCCGCATGCAAAGGGCAACGCTTGGGAATTTTTGCTGGATCTGGTATTGGTAAATCGGTTCTTTTATCGATGCTTGCGCGCAATACTCTTTGTGACGTCTGTATCATAGGTCTCATCGGTGAACGCAGTCGCGAGGTGCGCGAGTTTATTGAAGATACACTGGGTCCAAAGGGTCTCCGGAAAAGTATTCTTGTGGTCGCCACATCCAATGACCCTCCGCTTGCGCGACGCCAAGCGGCTTACACAACGCTTGCAATCGCGGAATATTTTCGTGATCGGGGGCTGAATGTCCTATGTATCATCGATAGCCTCACACGCTTTGCCATGGCCCAACGGGAGATCGGCCTCTCAGCAGGTGAGCCGCCAACAACGAAAGGCTACCCCCCAAGTACATTTTTTGAACTGGCGCAACTCTGTGAACGGGCAGGCCCTGGTTTAGAGGGGAGTGGCACCATCACAGCCTTCTTCAGTGTCCTCGTTGACGGCGATGATCCCAATGAGCCCATCTCCGACACTTTGCGTGGTATTTTGGATGGTCACATTTTTCTCGACCGTAGCCTTGCTGAACGTGGGCAGTATCCAGCCATCAATGTTCTTAAAAGTATCTCACGTCTCACGTCTGTAGCACTGGATGATAGGCAAAAAAGGATGATGACGGAGGCAAAAAAATTACTCAGCATCTATGACGATATGGCTGATCTCATTCGTCTGGGTGCCTTCCAACCAGGAAGCAACGCCGACGTAGACAGAGCTATCCAACTCCATTCTCCTTTTGTGGCGTTTTTACGCCAATCTCCCCATGAGGTCACTTCCTTTGACGACACATTCTTGATGCTCCAACACGTCATAGAGAAGTAAAAGAGCCTAGTCCTTCCAAGTTTTGAGCACCCCCAAGTTTTCAATCTTCCAAAAGTTATGCTCGCCCTGACTCCAAAGTCATCAAGTGCGGATCAATACCTAAATTTTCATAAGCTTTATTCCACATTGTATCCACCATTGTTTTATAAACAAAATCCTTGGTTCCTTTGAGGACAAGCCACTGGTTTTCTTGGATTTCTTGCTCCAGCTGTCCTGCTGACCATCCTGTATACCCCAGGGTCAAGAGCGATTGCTCGGGCCCTTCTTGATCAGCGATAACCTTGAGAATCTCTAATGTTGCTGTAATGGCAAATTCCTCATTAATTTTCACAGTGGAAGGATGGTGATAGTCAGATGTGTGAAGCACGAAACCCCGACCCACCTCAACGGGTCCGCCGTAGTAAACAGGAAGCTCAAGCGTCGTTCCTTTATGCTTGATATGAAGTTGATCCAAGAGATCACGAAACCGAATATTTGGCAACGGCTTGTTAATAATAAATCCCATCGCACCGTTCCTGTCATGCCCACACATGTAAATCACAGCGCTATGAAAACGTGCATCGTTCATAAATGGTGATGAAACCAGTATCTGCCCTGTCAGATACCCCTTCAAGAAAGACTTCTCATCGTTCCTGTGGAATTTAAAAAAACCGACCATAGGATACTCGCACACAACCTCATACCATTGATGATAGAGAACAAAAGTTACGATAAGATTAAAATTTACGATTAACAACTCAATTCCAAAAAATGACACACTAACGCCCCCAAAACATATTGTTTTTTCCACAGCATAAATCTATAACGACAACAAAGAGCCCCTATAAGGTATGAAAAACATGGCCTCCGTCCTCCCATGCAGCTCCTCAGCAAAGAAAATGTTCGAAGCTTTTGAAAAAAAGAACAATGGGCTTTTGTCATTTATGCAGCCCCTTGTAACCGAACTTGCTCTCCATAATGGGCAAGGGTTAAGTCCTTCTTCCATTGATAAACTCATGTGGCACTATACACGATCATTTGTCGCATACGCTCCTGTGGCCATAGCGTTTTTAGATAAAGAGATGAAATTTCAAGCCGTGAGTCGCTCTTGGGACAAGTGGTTTAAAGCATGCATGATGGATCCCAAGAGCAGTCTTAAAATTGCGGGCCACTACCTTCATGACGTAGCAACCCACTGCCCTGCAACGTTTTTGCGCATCATCCAAAAAACACTCAAAGGACAGCGCACACGCAGTGAAAATATGAAGCTTTCTCTTAGCCACAAAGGAAAAGAGCGCTGGGTGCGCTTTGAATCTTTCCCCATTTATACCCATCAAGAAACTCTTCACGGATGTATTGTTTTTTGTGAGGATATTACACAGCGCAAACAGGTTCTTTTTAAACAGCAAGGTCTTGCTGAGAGTAATGCAATGTTACAGAATTTTTCTCTTATCTTTTCCCATGACCTCATCCAACCTCTACGCCAGATCTCTAATTACACCCAAATTTTGTCAGAAAGATTGGAAGAAAAAGAGGATAGAGATGATGAGACACATCGTCTCTTGAACGCCATCGAAACCTCCATTCAGCAAAGTAAAGAGCTTTGTG
>CALBMH010000045.1 GCA_937896365.1 uncultured Alphaproteobacteria bacterium | reverse complement strand
AGCTCCACAGCCTTTTCAATAAGATAGAAAAAACGCTCGTTCTTAAGAGGCGAAAAAGCAAGCCCAAGTTTTGGTAGAGCAAAAGGGTCTCTTCGTTTCTTTACAGGCACGAAAGCGTAAAGCTTCTTAGGCAGTTTTTGAAATGAACCTTCCCACTCACCCTCTCGCCCATTGAAGCCTTGAAGATAGTCCCCTTCTTTTAACCGTAAGACATGAAGAGCATAGTGAGCCTGCTTGTCGCTGAGTATGACAGGTTGATTGGCTTCAAAAGATGCTGGCAAATACAATCTTAACATCGTTTTTGCGAATACATACTGTGGTAGAGAAGAGCGCTGATATAAAAAAGACCACAAATGACAATAATGGTTGGCCCTGTGGGGAAATCAAGACGATATGAGACAATAAGGCCCACATAACTTGCAATGAAAGCAATAACACTACTAAAAAAAAATAAATATTTTAGTTGACGTGTTAAAACATTCGCTGTAACAGCCGGAAGCATCATGATACCAAGAGCCATGAGTGTTCCAAGACTTTGGCACGCAGCAACAAGATTTAAAACGACGAGAACAAGGAAAATAAGATTGTATGCCTTCACAGGAACGCCTGCTAATTGCATAAAAATGGGATCAAAATAGGAGAGCATTAACGTACGATAACAAAAGAGAAAGACAATAAGAGTAATGAGGCTGAGGGTTGTTATCATACCCAGCGTTTGAGAGGTAATCGCTAAGACATTACCAAAGAGTAAATGAGCCAGCTTCATATTGCCTTGACTCGTAGAGAGAAGGAGTACCCCCAGGGCAAGGGAAAATAAATAAAAGCCACTCAGCGTAGCATCCTCATTTAAGTGAGTCCTTTTGGCATAGAATCCTGCTAAAACGGCAATAAGAATACCCACCAAGACACCTCCAATACTCATGGCCGTGAGTGACAAACCAAAAAACATGTAGCCAAGAGCGATACCTGGAAGAATGCCGTGGGAAAGCGCATCACCGATAAGGCTCAGGCGACGAAGAACAAGGATAACGCCGAGAGGGCCGCTCATAACAGATGTTACGAGGCACGCCAAAAGGGCATTACGCATAAAACTATACGTGATAAAAGGCTCAACCAAGAGATTAAAAACACTACCCATGAGAGGCAAGATTGTTTTGTAAGGAATCCAGACATAAGGAATCAAGACTCAACGATGACTGAAAAACATCCTTTGTGAGACCAAATCCTTTAACTTTTCGGGAGAGAATGAGTGTCTTAGGAAAATAATGTGTTGCAAGACGTAAATCGTGAAGAACAACCAAGAGCGTAACAGCGCTTTCATTCCATTCTTGCAAAAGTGCTAGGAGCATATGGGTCGTTTCGCGGTCAATCGCTGCGAAGGGCTCATCAAGAAGTAGCAGTTTTGCTTTTTGCATCATCAGTCGTGCAAAAAGCATACGCTGAAATTGTCCCCCCGAAAGGTGATGAATAAGTGTATTTTCAAAGCCTTTGAGGCCAACGCGTTCTATGGCGTTGAAAACGTTCTCTTCTTGTTCACACGTCAGCCTTTTAAAGAACGTCATTTCAAGAAACAGTCCCATGCACACGACATCTCGGACACGAATGGGAAAATGATGGTCAAGTGTCTTGTGTTGAGGGAGATAAGCCATATCACGGGGAGATAAAGAATGAGTGACGTTTCCTGACGTTTTTGGAACAAGTCCGCAGAGTGTTTTTAAAAGTGTGCTTTTTCCTCCACCGTTGGGGCCCATAAGAGCGATAAAATCCCCCTCATTGATGGATAAAGACACATCATCCAAAGCCCTGTGCTTTGCGTAAGAAACTGAGAGATGCGTCATATGCAAGAGAGGCTTTGTCAAAGGGGAATAAAATCTTTCATTTCTTGAATCAGAATTAATCTGTGTTGTAGGATAAGTCAAGTTTTTGAACCTATTTGGAGGGGGGAGGGTGTCTGTAGAGTGGTGTACCTCAAACGCTCTTGTCGCTTATGAAAACGCTGAGGTATTTATGCAGCAGCGTATAAAAGCCATTCAAGACAAACGAGCTTGTGAGTGCGTGTGGCTTTTAGAACATCCTCCCCTTTATACAGTAGGAGCCGGAACCATAGCAAAGGCGCATACGGATCTTATTGATGCAAAGAGGTTTCCTATCCACAAGGCAAGGAGAGGGGGGAAATACACCTACCATGGTCCAGGGCAACGTATTTGCTATGTGATGGTGGACTTAGGAAAACGCGACAAAGATTTAAGGCACTATATCCGGGCTCTCGAGCAGTGGGGCATGGATGCGTTTGCCTTATGTGGTGTGGAGACTCTACGAAGTAATGTGGGCGTAGGGCTTTGGGTAATGAAAGACAAGGCTCCTCAGAAAATAGCCGCTATTGGTGTGAGAGTCAGTCAATGGGTAACAAGCTATGGCATCGCTTTTAATGTGTCTCCTGATTTGGATCATTATAAAGGCATAATCCCTTGCGGCATAAAGGATTATGGTGTGACGAGCTTACACGCTTTAGGACGCCCTTTAAACATCCGTACATTTGACGCTTATTTGAAAAAAGCATTTCAAGCCAATTCTTTCTTATCCTTATAGGAGCGCACTCATAGTGGGGAATATTCTCTTTTTTGACAAAAGCCACCTCAAAGGGCGGTCCTTTTCTGTAACTCTTGTCCCTCACACTTTGACGCAGCTTATGGTTGTTTTTGATGAAAAGGGAATCTATTGGATGGGGTTTGAAGAATCAATAAAACAATTACCACTAGCTTTCAAAGCATTCTCTTTAGAAGAGAACATCTTTCACGATTATCATGACCTCATTCAATCCCCCCTTCCTTTATGTGCAACAGGAACCCCTTTTCAGCAAAAAGTATGGCAAGAGCTTTTGAAGATTCCCCACGGAGAAACGACGACCTATAAAGCCATTGCAAACGCGATTATCCATCCCAAAGCCCAGCGTGCTGTGGGATCTGCTGTGGGAGCGAATCCTCTCTGCCCTCTTATCCCCTGCCATCGTGTTTTGCCAGAGGGATCAAAATCTATGAAAAGCCGTCCGTATCTTGTTGGAAATTATCGCTATGGACATACGTTGAAACGAGCCCTCTTAAAAAGCGAGGGATTAGCTCCTTGAGAAAGATGCCCCGAACCTCCATCATCAGCACATCGATAAGTGGAATGGATTCAATCACTCTATGACATCCTTCCAAGAAAAGCTCAAACAGCACATCTTTACCAATGGCCCAATCCCCCTAGAAAAAGTCATGGCCCTGTCGAATCATCATTATTACACGCATTACCCTGTCTTTGGAGCAGACGGTGATTTTCTCACAGCCCCAGAGATTTCCCAAGTCTTTGGAGAAATTCTGGCTATTTGGGTCATCGTTCAAGCGAAAAAGCTTAAAACAAAAACACCGCATATTGTGGAACTTGGCCCAGGACGAGGGACTCTCATGGCTGATATAACACGTGTGCTTCGTATACAAAAAAACTGTCATCCCACAATCCACTTGGTAGAGACAAGCAAGCGCCTCATAACACGACAACACGAACACCTAAGCCCTTCCCCATTCCCTCTTTTATGGCACAGCGATTTTCCACTTCTTGACGGTCCCACCATCATCATCGCCAACGAATTCTTTGATGCCTTACCGGTGAAGCGGTATATCTTTAAAGAAGGACAGTGGCAAGAAATTTATTTAGACTGCGAAGCGGAACAATTTACGTATACGCATAAGCCTACCCCAACAAACAATCTACCCGTCCTCGCAGAAGAAGGTGCTATTTTTGAGCTCTCCCAGGCAACGCTTGACTACGCAAGACAGCTCGCCCAGCTCTTAAAAAGAAACGGTGGGAGCGCTCTTATTATTGACTATGGCGATTACATTTCTACCAACCGTTTCAGTGATACTTTCCAAGCACTCTCCCGCCATAAACCTGTGCACCCTCTCCATCATTTGGGAGAAGCCGACCTAACATGCCATGTGGACTTTGCACGCTTAGCAGCCGTTTTCCACGAACAGGAACTATCCTGCTCTATCTCAATGCAAAGCGATTTTCTCAAAGCTTATGGTTTCCATATCCGCCTCAGAAAAATCATCCAAGCCTGTACAAACGAAGCACACAAAGAAGACCAACGTTTAAGGGGCGATCGTCTCACGAACCCCAAAGAGATGGGAACCTTATTTAAAGTTCTAGAGGTTACTTCTTAGAATGGCATCTTAAAGCCAGGAGGAAGAGGGAGACCGTCCGTAACTTTGGCCATTTCCGATGAGCTATGAGCTTCTACTTTGGCGCGCGCATCATTAATCGCTGCTGTGATCAAGTCCTCTAACATTTCAATATCTCTCGGGTCCACGACTTTCGGATCGATTTTGATTTTGCGCACATCAAATTTACCATTCATAGTGACTTCCACCATCCCAGCACCCGAATTACCGGTAAGTTCTATCGCCGCCAGCTTTTCCTGCGTTTCTGCCATTTTTTGTTGCATTTTTTGAGCTTTCTGCATAAGCCCTTGCATGTTCTTAAACATAGATTCCCCGCAAAACATTTCAATTAAGACTAAACTAGCATTTTTATCATCTATGAGGAACTGTATCTATATCATTCTGCACAATAAAAAACACACTCGCCAGATAGTCAGAGAGTGTGTTTTTTATTGATGTGTTTTAAGAAAGTTTCTCCTACTTTTTCGTCTATTTTTTCGTCAAATCCTCGAATTTTTTGCTTAGACCAGCAACGCTAAGGCACCAGAGTACCACAATGACAACAACAACCCCTCCTAAAATAGGAGCGAGGCTTGCAAGTGTCGCACCGCCACCCACGGCCATCAAGAGTGTGGACTGAATGAAGGCACCACCTGATTTACCTGCACGTCCTCCAATAACCTCAACTGCTGCTTGTCCCTTCGTCTTGAGCTCCGGATCGAGGGGAATGTAAGCCATTTGCTTTGTGGAGTCAAAGAGAGAGTATTTGGTTGCTTTTGAGAGGATGTTTTGCACCATACCAATCATCACGGCCGCCATCACGATAGTTGTTGTCATAAACGGTGTTGTGAGCTCTGTAAAGGGATTATAGGCATTGCCGTAAAGAATGAAACCGAAGAAGACAAAGCTTGTGACAAGTACCATGATGGGCGTGATGATCGCTGCACCAAACCAGCTCAACCGGCGCAAAATGTTATTCCCAATCAGCATCAAGATCACAGTCGTCAAGCCTGTTGAGAAGGAGAATTGCCCCATAAACGCGGCATAGTCATTCTCATTGGGGAAGCGGATTCTGATCTGTCCTTTCCATACGCCTTCGACCAAGTTAATTGATACCCCATAAGCCAAAACGATCACGGCGATCAGACCAAGGTACGGTGAGCTTACGATATACTTGAAGCTTTCGGACAAAGATAGCTTGGGTTTTTTCTTCTTCCCTCCGCTTTCTTGACCAACTTCATAAAGGCGTGGGTCTGTGAGCACATTGCGTTGCATCCACCAATAAATGCCAATCGTAAGCAGACCAGCAACCGCCACCATCGTCATCTGAAGCTTCAGGTTGAAACTGAAAGCCGCCGATTTATCAACCGTTGTTGCTTCCATCGCCTTTGCAAACTGAGAACAGAAAAAGATTAAGCTTCCGGACAACATCAAACCAAAGTTACCGATCATTCCAAAAAGACCATAAAAACGCTTGGCTTCATACACTTTTGTAATTTGGTTAGCAAACTGCCAAAAAAGCATCGACAGAACGACGGATCCCCAGAGCTCGGCTAAAATGTAGAATAAGCTAAAGCTCCAGTTCCCAACCACAGGAATCACCCAATGGAACGTCGGATAGGCTGCCTGCAGGGATTTAATCGTCTCCAAAGACATGTGAAGGGCTTCTTTGTTTGGGTAAATCACAAAGGCAAAGGCAGCAAAAAAAACAAGAAAGGGAACGATAATAGCGTAGAA
>CALBMH010000044.1 GCA_937896365.1 uncultured Alphaproteobacteria bacterium | reverse complement strand
AAAGCAATATGATCAAAGCCAAAATCATTGAACGCCTGTGTGGATGTCAGGGTACCTCCAAATCGCATATCACCGAGGAGTAAAAATCGATGATGCCGTTCAAGAATGAGGCGTATCAGCTTGAGATAATTCTTATCCCATCGTACCGTAATCCCATATTCCATAACACCGCCAAAGCCCCCTATCATACGATCATCCAGGTCTTCACGAAAGCTTCTCCACGACAAGATGGAACTGTTTTGATCATATGCCCACGGTTCAATCTTACTCCCATCAATCAGGACGACTGTATGTCCCTCTTGGAGAAGATGATACGCCAGAGAAAACCCCGCAGGCCCTGCACCCACAACAAGAATTTTATAATCTGTTTCTGGCTTTGGGTAAGGTCGACAAAGATTGAGGGGATTCCACCGTGTCAAAAGAGAGTAGAGCTCAACACCGTAGGGAAGGTTTAGAATCGTGTTTAAAATCTCAGTCTCTGTTCCTGGGATATTAACGGCCGTTTGCTTTTGGAAAATGCACGCCTTCATGCAACTGTTACAAATACGGTGTCCTGTCGCTGCAAGGAGCGGATTATCGATCATCACAATGGCAAGGGCCCCTAGCGTATAACCTTGGGATTTTACCTGATTCATCTCAGAAATTTTTTGCTCCAAAGGGCAACCTTCGAGAGTGATGCCAAGCGGATTTTTGGCATAGGAAGGATTCTTGGAATGGGTAGGGTCTTTCGTAAACGCTTTTGGGGAGTGCTTTTCTTGATAGCCCTTCGAACAAGAATCCTTACTTTGCTTATGACAGTGAATACAGTAATGGGCTTCACCTAAAGACTGATTCAAATCAAGCCCTGGGTCTGTCAGATAAAATCCATCACGGTTCATCACTGGATTTTCTGGTGCTTTGACAAGATGATCAAAATCAAGTTTTTCGGGGATTTTGAATAAAACACTGTGTCTGTGCTTCGCTTGCCCTTCCGGGGTATATACCGCCCACACACAATAGAGCGCTGCCTTTTTAAGATCATCGTTTTGATCCATGTGATCGAAATCAAGACCACCCACTCTTTGTGAAAAGAGAAGATCAAAAGTCTCCTCTGGAAAATCGTACGCTTCCTTGGCGTTATATCCCTCAAGGTCGTTAAGATTAAAGCGTTTGAGGGCTCGCCTCTGAACAAAATCCCTCTTTGTGCGATACACAACAGCGCGCTCTGTGTGTTTCTCTTGAAGTTCTCGAATGGCATGGACAATGCCGAAATACCTACCAATAAATGTCTCTACGTATGGGGCAAGGGCAATAATGAGCGATGACTCTTCGCTTTTTGATAATGTGTGAGGCGATTGAAGTGCTCGGAGATATTTTTCACACAGATGAGGATCGGCCTCTTGTACAAAGTGGATAAATTTTTCTTGTAAGGTCTTCTCGGAAACTCTATGCATCGAGGGAAATTATTTTTCGTGGAAGTGCTGGTAGATTTTTTTTGCGATAGACTTATCGATACCGGGTACGTTCGCAAAGTCTTCCAGTGCTGCGCGTGCTACACATTGGGATGATCCGAAATGCAAGAGCAATGCTTTTTTACGGGCAGGACCAATCCCTGGAATCTCATCAAGAAGTGATTTGCGCAGATTTTTCTCCCGTTTCGATCGGTGTGCGCTCAGACCAAAGCGATGAGCCTCATCACGCAAACGCTGGAGCAAGTGCAACGTAGGTGAGTTATGAGAAAGCTGAAAGGGCTCACGCCCTATGATAATAAAATTTTCCCGACCTGCATTGCGGTCAGGCCCTTTGGCGATTCCAACCACAGGAATACCACAAAGACCTTTATCCTCTAAGACATCACGTACGGCGTTTACTTGACCGAGCCCGCCGTCAATCAAAAGCAAGTCAGGTTTTTGCCACCCTTCCTCACCCACGTGATTGAACCGCCGCTCCATGACTTCCCGCATCATAGCGTAATCATCACCCCCCGTTGTTTTATCTCCCGGATTTTTAATGATAAATTTCCGGTAAGCTTTCTTCTGTAGCCCCTCTTGAGTAGCTACGACCATAACACCATAGGCTTGTTTACCAAAAAGATGGCTATTATCATAGATCTCAATACGTTCAGGTGTAGTCATAAGATGAAAAGCCTCTGCTACATCCTCAAAAAGCTTTTTAAGACTTGACTCATGTGTCAGGGATCGCAGAATTGACTGCATCGCATTCATTGTAGCATGCCGAATAAGTTCTGCTTTAGAACCGATCTTTGGAAGCTGCCATTGTGTTTTTATGTTGTGTTGCTGCTTCAAAGCGTCTCGGATTGCCTTAAAATCTTCAGGCTCGTGGCTCAAGAGAACAAGAGCTGATGGCTCTCTGTGCTGGTAAAACTGCTTGATAAAAGCACCAAAATTCTCTTCGAGAGAATCACTCGTATGTTCTAAGAAAAAAGACTCTGTCCCATAATTGCTGCCATGGCGAAAGAAAAAAATCTGCACACACACCTTACCTCCAAAAGACGCAACAGACAGCACGTCGGCTTCTCTCATATCGGGCACATTAATCCGTTGGTGAGTTTGAATGTGCGTCAGAAGCTTTAACCGATCACGATAGATCGCCGCTTCCTCATAGCGCATGCCCTCACTAGCTTGTTGCATTTTTTCGGAAATATATTTTTGTACTTCAGCATTTTTTCCCTGGAGAAAATCCACTGATTGCTCACACGATTCATTGTAAAGACTCTGGTGAATATACCCCACACAAGGAGCACTACAACGCTTGATATAATAGTGAAGACAGGGACGCTTGCGATTTTTAAAGATTTCATCACTACAATTTCGAATCAAGAATACCTTTTGTAAATTGATAAGCGTCTCATCCACCGCAAGAGAGGAAGCAAAGGGTCCGAAAAATTTTCCTTCTTCCCCCATTTTCCCTCGGTATTTTATCATCTTAGGATATGGATGTTTTGTCATCAACAAGTAAGGGAATGCTTTGTCATCTTTGAGAAGAATATTATATGTCGGTTGCAATTTTTTGATGAGATTACTCTCCAGTAACAACGCTTCCGTCTCTGTATGGGTTACAACAATTTCCATACGTAACGTTTCAGAGATCATACGTTTCAACCGGTGGGGAAGTTTATCAATCTGTGTATAACTCACCACACGCTTTTTAAGGGATTTCGCCTTGCCTACATAGAGAACAGCATTCCCCTTTCCAAGCATGCGATAAACACCCGGACGATTCGTTAATGTCTTCAGTGTGTCCTGGATAACAGTAACACCACGGATAATGGATTTTGGAAGCATACGTTCTTTATAGAGTATTCCCTAAGTGTCATCAATCTACCTAAAATGCCAACAAATAGTTACTTCTTTTTAATTATTATGACATATATTTATATTTGTAGAGATTTTTTAGAACAAAAAATTTAACTATAAATATTTTTCTCGAACGGTAGGAGGGTATTATGGCTGAGAATATTCACGGTACAGAAGTGATTTCACCAAATCCAAATGCTATTCATTTGGGCGGTGACGATAAAAATAAGTCTAAAACAAACGCTTCCGATAAAGTACAGAGCAAAGATACAGGACAAAAGAATGATGACTCGAACCAGTCAGGCAAACAGGGTTTTGATAAAACAACAGCTGTGGATCATGGCGTTGCTTTCGATGGAGCCCATATATCAAGCACCTTAGCTCATGATGAGAGTCATCAGAACTTTGTTCACAGGGAAGATATCACGTCTCAATCAACTCCGAAAAATATTTCCCAAAATGAACAAAACCAGACAGACTTCTCCCATCAGCACACTATTGATCATCTGCACTCTTCAGATCGCCCTGTAGAGAATAATGCGAGCCATCACGCAAGAGCACAGCATGAAGAGATAAACCAGAGATTATCATCGTCAGGGGATCATAACGAAGAAGGCCAAGAACGTGATGCACAAGGAGGAACGTTAGACTGGGCTCACGAACACGGTAAATCTGAATCTTCTCCAGGGCCGATGTCCGCTTCTGGCTTGAACGAAAATGCACCCCCCTCGCACAAAGACAGTACTCCCACTACTGAAAAAGAAGCACATGGTAAAACCCCTCATAATCATGGACCTAAAGATGTCGTTCATGGACCTAAAGATGCAGTTCATGGACCTAAAGATGCAGTTCATGGACCTAAAGATGCCGTTCATGGACCTAAAGATGCCGTTCATGGACCTAAAGATGTCGTTCATGGACCTAAAGATACCGTTCATGGACCTAAAGATGCCGTTCATGGACCTAAAGATGCAGTTCATGGACCTAAAGATGTCGTTCATGGACCTAAAGATGAGGCTATACTGCACGGATGGATAGGAAAACAAACTTTGAACGGCAGTGCTGGAAACGATAAGATTTATGTGGGTATAGGTAACCAAGTTCTTAAAGGGGGAAAAGGTGATGATAAGTTTTTCGTTTCAGACGATTCGGTCCATGGAAAATATGCTATTACAATAAGGGGTGGAGGGGGGAATGACTGGTTGAATTTATCCTCTATCGAAGGAAAAGCCTTTGTGACATTTGCTGACGGGTCGAAAACGACGCTCGATCTTAATCATGGAGGACAGATGCACCTCAGTGGCAATAAAACGGGTGGAACCATTGCTTTTGATAGTGGGAATAAGTCGACGATTACTTTTGATCATATCGAAAAGTTAGTGTTTTAGCAGCCTAACTGTTTTCCTTCAGTAAGTGGGAATCCTCTCAAAAAGTCGTCTTTAGAAAGAGGTTTCCCACCTTCCCGTTGGAGGATGTCAAGAGAGAGAATGCCTCTTCCACATGTAACAAGGCCGTGAGGATGGAGTGTTCCACAAACAGATTCTGTTAACGAAGAATCCTCTACCAAAGAGACATCCTTGATTTTCAGCAATTGACCTTTGTAAAAAGTGTACGCCCCAGGCCATGGATTAAGCGTTTTGACGTGACGCATAATATCGAGTGCCGGCCTTGACCAATCGATGAGGCCTTCTTCTCTGCCTAGTTTTTGAGCATAAGTCATGCCTTCTAGAGGTTGTTTTTGCAAGCGTATCTTTCCCGCAATAAAGTCGGGTAATGTCTTGATCAACAAATTAGCACCCAACTGGCTTAAATCATCGTGAACTTTTTGAAAAGTGTCGGCAGGAACCAAAGGATATTCCGCTACACGGATGATATCCCCTGTATCGAGCCCTTCATCCATTTGCATCAGTGTGATACCCGTCACAGCATCCCCCGCTAACATAGCCCTATGAATAGGTGCAGCCCCACGCCAACGAGGAAGAAGAGAACCATGGATGTTCAAACACCCCAAGCAAGGAGCATGAAGAATGGATTCAGGAAGAATAAGACCATAAGCTACAACAATGGCAAGATCCGGTCTCACATCAAAAAAGCTTTTTTGAGCGTCCATACGTTTCAACCCCGTTGGCGTATAGACAGGAATACAATAATTTTCAGAAGCCTTATGAATAGGCGTTTTTACGACCTGATAACCACGGTTCTTGGGGCGTGGCGGCTGTGTATACACAGCAACGACATCATAGCCATTCTTCATAAGCGCCTTAAACGCCGGTACAGCAAACTCGGGCGTTCCCATAAAAACAATACGCATTGTTATCCGTGAGTTTTTTATCTTGCTCTAAGGAATATCATTTTGTACGAAAGGGTGAAAGCAAAGAGCGACTGTATACAGGAAGGAAGGCTAAAAACCTTTACCTACGATGTCTGCGCATTTTATTCACAATCAACTGTCGCTTAACGGGTGAGAGATGATCAATGTAAAGAATCCCTTCCAGATGATCAATTTCGTGCTGAACAGCATAAGCAAAAAGCTCTTCAACCTCGTGCTCTTGCTGTTTATTGTTACGATCGAGATAACGTACGTGAATTCTATCCGAGCGCGTGACTGTACCCCGTCCCTCTGGAATAGACAAACACCCCTCATTGAGGGACATTGTACTCTCGCTTTTCCATATAATCTCCGGATTAGCCATATAGACAGTTTTAAAATTTGGATCGCGGTACGAAAAGTCAACAACAATAACGCGCTTAGGAACTCCTATTTGGGGAGCAGCAAGACCACAACCATCGTTGGCGATCATTGTCTCATACATATCATCCATGAGCTTAAGGATGCTATCGTCCACCTCTTCAATAGGATGTGACTTCATCTTTAAACGAGGGTCAGGATACGTTAAAACAGGTAAAAGAGCCATAGTGTCCGTGTTATTATCTTTCTTTCTCCAATAATATAGACTTTCTGCGGGGGTTTACCATATCTTTTACATGGATTATTCTTGACCATCATTTACAAGTTCATCATCGCTCATAACATCATGACCCGTCGTGAGGTCTTCACTCATAGCATTTAGAGCGCTCTCACTCATAGGGTAGTCTTCTATTGCAGAATCACCCTCATCACTTACATATTCAGCCCAGGTCTTGTGTTGGATGGTGACATCCGGAGCGGGCTTTTTTTGCAGCATATTTTGCCACATCTTAGATCCCATTACTTCTTGGGCTTTTTGATCCTTAATCTGCTCAGAAGAAAGCATAGCGATGTTCACGTAATGATCAGTCTTGTCTTTCGTGAGAGACGTCAGAGGCGTAGCATTCCCTTTTAGCAAATTCACTTTATAGAGCGCACCATCTTCGCAAAGAACGATGGGCACACCCTCCAATGTAAAAGTAATGGATATTGGTGTGCTCCCTAAAGTTATGTCTACTTTGTTTAAGAAACCTTGACTCAGTGTATTTAAAAATATACTAAGTCTATTCTTAGTATTACTTGCTGCGATGATATATTTCCCATCCTCTGTCACCGCGAGGGAGGATGGGTATAGGCCAAAACTAACATTCTTCCATTCTTTAAAAGTAGAGGCGTCGATGATAAGGATAGCGGCATCTCTTTGATTGAACACTAAGAACAGATCTGTTCCAGGAATCCTGGTGATCAAGCCTGGAAGCATTTGATGTTTTTCCGTATTAATCCTTTTTATGACCTGCCGTGTATCCGTTTCAATTATACTGATGTAGGTACCACCACTTACCCAGAGATGCTTGCCATCCTTCGACAGAGCGGCACTCTCTGGTCTCTCCCCTTCCATGAGAATACCCTTTTCCTTCTCCAGGGTGCGGAGATTAATCACATTGATGATTCCGGAAGAACGACTGTGCATGTAAGGCTGACTAGAAACAACCCTTGATAACACAAAGGCCTTAGAGCTATCCTTTGAGATCACAACGTTGTTGGGTTCGTCCGACACGCGAACATCCGTAACATCTTTTATCTTCGTCATTTTGACAAGGTTAATGATATTGATGGAGTTAGACATATTCGTCACCACAGCATGCTTTCCATCGGGTGTGATAGTTATGGCTTGCGGTAACACTCCCACCTCCACCTCCCCAAGAACCTCTTGATTTGAGAGACGCATGGCACGAACATATCCATTTTTCTCATAACCCTTACTCACAGTGACAAAAGCCACGTCAGAATCCGCTAGATTGAGCCGTGTCCGCAAGGTTTTGTTTATCGTTGGCTGATCCGTCGTCGTTGTTGTCGTACTGGCGAGAGAGTCTTCGCCATTTCCAACGGTACCCAGCAAAATCCACGTGTATAGTAAAAAATTTTTCATGAAGAGAGTATTCCTTCTATGGAAAATTATTTTTTAAGGATAAATCTAAAATATTAAAAATAGATTAAGCAAGATTTTATACGAAGCATGAAATGAATTCTTTATTATACAGTTGCAACACACCCCTCACCCCAAGAGATGGGGGATCGCCTCACACCTTAACAAAAGGTTAAAAATCTTCTATAAATAAAAGAAGGGGGGCAGTAATAGATTGGGAGATACTAGATAAGTACCTGCCTTGCCATGGGAAATTAGGACTATGGAGATAGATTTTAGTAAACGTATCATTTCTTGTTCCTCTCCTAACTATGATGAGCGTCCAGAAGGTTCGCCCATAAGGTGGGTTATCCTACACTACACAGCCCTTCAGGACACATCGACATCCCTCAGCTGGCTGTGCGACCCAGAAAAGAAAGTAAGTGCGCACTATCTTGTTTGTCGAACGGGCACTCTCTATCGATTAGTCGATGACCATAAACGCGCATGGCATGCAGGGGTCAGTCGGTGGAAAAATGAGGAAAATCTCAACCATACATCCATTGGCATTGAGTTCGATAATGATGGCTATGAGCCCTATACAAACTGCCAGATTCACATACTTATGGAGCTCCTTGAACACTTGTGCAAGGTGCATTCCATCCCACGTGCTCATATCCTTGGTCATCAAGACGTAGCTCCTGATCGCAAGCAGGATCCCGGTTCACATTTCCCCTGGGAGATCCTTTATGAGCAGGGTTTTGCGTTAGAGAGAAGAGATAGCGTCTTGTAAGAGCTTCCCTCGATAGAGATTTTTTTACACACATTTCCTTCTGAGTGTTCTTTCTGATCCCGTGACAATGAATAAACCTGAACCGATAATAAGGAATGTCCCCAGGTAAAAAGTGAGCGTCATTGGCTCGTGGAACAAAAGGACGCTATACATCGTACTCCATAAAATAGCCGTGTAGATAAGAGGCGCCAAAATATTCGCCCGTGTCTTTGTGTAAGCAACGGTTACACATGCTTGCCCCAAACCACCACCTATACCAAAGAGTGCAAAAATAAGAGCATCGTTAAGCGTTAAAGGAACCCATCCCGTATAGCCTAGGCTGTGATAAAAGATAATGGCCAATCCCATTGTAACCACTGCAACAGTCGCATAGTAAAAGGTCATACGCAAAGGCACCTCACGTTCTTTAAAAAGGCGATTATGAACCATCACAAGCCCTTCGAAAAAAGTTGAGACGAGTGCGCAGAGTACACCTAAGCTGCTTGCAAAGCCCTCTAGAAAGCTGGACGGTCTTGCAATAACCGTTACACCCAAAAAACCTATAGCAAGTGCGAACCATCCTGAAAAGGCTAATTTTTCTTTGAGAATAAAAAATGAAAGAAGACAGACAATAAACGTTGTGGTAAATGAAAGGACATTCGCGTCGGTAAAAGGAAGAAGAAGAATCGAGATAAATAAACAACAATGGCTTATGGAACCAGCAACGCCACGCCATATATGGGTGGGAAAATGAGCCGTGCGTAAGGGGATGGCATACGTGAAAAGTAAAAAAGAAAATGGAATAAGTGCAAATAAATTGCGCATAAATACTATTTGAAAAATAGGATAATGCTGTTGTTTAAATTTAAGTATAGCGTTCACAGTCGTAAAGATAAACATTCCCAATACCATCAGAAAAAGACCTTGGGCATGGGATGAGATTTTAAAATTTTTAAGAAAAAACATAAATACTTTGCCAAGTTTAAAAAAGTTTTAACGTTTTTCCATTGTAATAGAACTGTGACCATGAATAATCCATTTTTTCAAGTTGATCAGCCGTGATTTCAAAAATTATACTTTTAAAAATGTTGAATGTGACCTTCATCATTCTCTTAGGAATGACAACTGTTTTTACGTACTTGTGGGGACATCGAGCCACCGCAGAACAAACAACCAACGCTGATTCTATATCTAATGAATCGATGGGAAGTGCTGATAATGAAGGTGCCAAGGATACGAACACCGGTCATGAATCTGATGATAACAGTCCTGATCATAATCATCATGCCAAAGACCATTGGATGTGGTTTGGCCCAGATGGAAAGCTTACTTCGTGCGGAAGAGAGGCTCTCCAATTTATTCAATCTGCGCCAAAGCATGGTTTGAGAACTAAAAATTATAAAAAAATCCTCCATATCACTGAGGAAACTTCTGCGGTAGATGCCGAAAAAATGATGAATGCTGCCATACTTTCATACATCGAAGAAGTGACAGGTAGCAAAGCGCGTAATGCGTTTGCACACAAACATCCTTTCCTTGTTCAGAAAGTTGATCCAAAGCAGGTTCTCAAAGAGAACTTAACAAAAAATAAAGACTGCAGCGATTTTCATTCTTTGATTCCCGCAACGCCTCATTATAAAGCTCTCCAAAAAGCCCTCATTCAATATCAGCATTATCTAAAAAAAGCGAAGCAAAAAGGAGACCCAGCCTTCAAGCTCTCACAAACACTTAAAAAGGGAAGCCGGGGTAAAGATGTTGTGACCCTTCGTAACTATCTTTCTTTCTACGCTTATCTCGATTCGACAGACATAGAAAGCGGTAGCGACGTATTTGATGAAGCGGTCGAGGAAGCCATCAAAAAGTTTCAAGAGCATCATAATGAAGAATCTGATGGTGTGGTTGGCGCCCAAACCCAACGTCTTTTCCATCTCACAGTTGATGACCGCATCGCTCTCATTCGTCTTAATTTACAACGTTGGCGCTATCTCCAGTACCCTCTCGAAGATCGCTATATCATAGTGAATATTCCAGGATATCAGGTGGAAGCGATTGAAGACGGCAAAACAGTACTTTCTATGAAAGCTGTTGTGGGCATGCCCAGCCGAAAAACACCACTTTTCAAAGCTCCTCTAACACATTTTGTTTTTAATCCCACATGGACTGTCCCTGATGGTATTTTTTATAAGGACAAACTTCCCAAAATCCTTGAAGACCCCGATTATCTTGAACGCATGGGGGCTTTCATGAAAAGTCGTGATGGAACCCCCATCGATATCACGGATGTCAATTGGTATGATCCTGCTGAACGTCCTCGTATCACCTATCCACCAGGAAGAACAAATCCTCTGGGGCAAATTAAGTTCGATATCAAAAATCCTTTCACGATTTATTTACATGACACCAATGAAAAAATAAAATTCCAGAAAAACAAACGAGCAAAATCATCAGGATGTATCCGCCTTGAAAGGCCTCTTGACCTTCTTGAGTGGATCAATAAAGGAGAGAAATACAGCGATCCTTCGGAAATTCAAAAAGCACTGAGTACCAAATCAACATCACGGCATGCTCTCAAAAAAACAATCCCTATTTATTTTGTCTACATTACAACATGGGTAGATGGTGAGGGACACCTTCGTTTTAGTGATGATCCCTATAGGTATGATGCGGAGGATCTCAAAAATTTCAAAGAAGCACCATATCATGTTGATTAGATTAAAAAGGATGTGTCTTCAAAAAGTAAAAGAACATTTTATATCATACGACCCCGTAAGAGGGAAGAAGTAAGCTAAGCAGCTTTGTGGGAGTCTCTTGACTGTTTTTCTAAAAAAGCCGTTTCGGCAAACTCACCGCGCATGAGGAAAAATGAACTCGTGATGCAAATGAACATAAAAAGAGCAAGATAAAGAAATTGCCCTCCATAAAAAAAACTAACGACTTGTAAGCCGAAGGCGGTGAAGACAAGAATACCAACGCTAATAAACGCCCCCGCACGCCCTTTAAATTCAGGATGAAGGCTTAAAGCCTTCGGAAAAGCAATGTTGATGGGAAAGACAAGCACCATCGAAAACAAGCATATAGCAATGCTTATATAGAAGGGGGTGTCTTTCATGAAAAGCCCCATAGCAACCATCGCGATCCCCAAAAAAAGTGAGGTATACAGGCTGAAAATAAGACATTTTCTAGGTTCAATATACTTAAACAATAAGGGACTTCCCAGGCTTGCCAAAGCAAAAGCACCCGCAACAGACCCCTGATAGTACCAAAACTGATCGAGAGGAATACCCATATCCTCAACATAAAGAATCGATGACATCCCCACAAAAGTCCAATAACACGCATCTAGAAGGCACACAGTAAGAGCCAGTCTTAAGAATTCTTTTGAACGCAAAAGAGGAACGTAGGTTGTAAGAGAAAAACTCACTTTTACCTGACGCATAACCCTCTTCGGAACAAATAAAGAGCAAAAAAGGATATTAATAATCGCCAAAATAAAGAGAAAACCAATATTTCCCTTCCATCCATAATGAATATTCACATAACTTCCAATCAACGGGGATGTTGCCATACCCAGTGTGATAATGCCATTAAGACTCGAGAAGATAATAGGCTGTCTCTCGGAAGGATACTCATCAGAAACAATAACAAAAACAAGGACAGCCGATCCCGCCATACCTATACCTTGAAGAATACGCCCCAAGATCACCATGGCGTAAGACTCTGCTGAAAAGCATAAAAAACATCCACAAACAAAGATTAGCAAGCCTCCCAAAATAACTTGCTTGCGTCCTAAACGATCGCCAAGAGGGCCCACAAAAAGCGAACTAAGGGCATAGAACAAGCCATTGGCACTCAACACAAACTGTACCATGAAAGGTGAGAGTGCAAACTGTTCTTGAAGAGCAGGGAATGACGGGACAAGAATATCCATCTCGGCCGCGACAAGGAAATCAATCAAGATGATCGTTAAAAAGAGAAGCATGACTAAGGTATTAGCGTATTTGATCAAGTTTAGATATGTTTATTTTCTTTAGTTTTTCAATGCTTTACTCAATTGTAAGCAATAAAATTTCGGGGAATCCTATATGTTTCTCCATTTTTCTATTCTCTGGAGACCGGAAAGCAGATTCACCCCCCCCCCGCGCAGCTAAAGGGGGATAAACAGGGAAGGACTTTGAAGAATAATTATTCTTCGGATTTTTTCTTTGCCTTATTCATAGCAGCGCCAAGAATATCACCCAGGCTTGCTCCTGACTCAGAGGAGCCATATTCGGCCATGACCTTCTCTTCTTCTTCAAGTTCAAGTGCTTTGATAGAAAGACCAATTTTCCGTGTTGCCTTATCAACGCTCATTACTTTTGCGTCAACTCTTTCGCCCGTGGCGAAACGGTCTGTTCGTTGGTATGAGCGATCACGCGACAGTTCTGCCCTCTTAATATGTCCTGTGAGGCCACTCGTCAACGCCACATCAATTCCCTTATCAGAAATAGCAGAAATAGTAGCCGTCACAATATCACCCTTTTTCAAACCTTCTGATGCGGCCCCAAAAGGATCCTCACGGAGTTGCTTAATACCAAGGGAAATACGCTCCTTCTCAGGATCGATATCAAGAACCTTCACCTTAATGTGATCACCCCTCTTGAATTCCGTAAGAGCGTTTTCTGGATCTTGATCCCAAGAGACATCCGTAAGGTGAACCATACCATCAAGGTCGTCAAAAACACCCACAAAAAGACCAAATTCTGTAATATTTTTGATTTCCCCATCAACAATACTCCCAATAGGATACTGAGCCATGAACTTTTGCCAGGGATTATCTTGGCATTGTTTAAGACCAAGAGAAATACGACGCTTGGAAATATCAACATCAAGGACCATAACATCTACATCTTGCCCAACAGTAAGAACCTTACCAGGATGCATATTTTTCTTCGTCCAACTCATTTCCGTATGATAGATAAGACCCTCGATCGCAGGCTCAAGCTCAACGAACGCGCCGTAGTCAGCGATACTCGTGACCTTGCCATGATAACGCTCACCCACTTTAAAGCGTTCTTCGACCCCATTCCATGGATCAGACTCAAGCTGCTTCATACCTAAGGATATACGTTGCGTATCCTTATTGAAGCGAATGACCTGAACATCAATGCTATCGCCCATTCTAAGAACATCCGACGGATGATTAATGCGACGCCAAGAAATATCAGTAACATGCAAGAGACCATCCACACCGCCCAGATCAATGAAGGCACCATAGTCTGTGATATTCTTGACAATACCCTTAAGGACTTGACCTTCTGAAAGATTGGATACAAGTTCGGAACGTGCTTCTGCACGGGATTCTTCCAAAACAGAACGACGGGACACAACGATATTAGAGCGTAGCTTGTCCATTTTTAAGATCTTGAAAGGTTGGAGAATATTCATAAGAGGCCCAATATCACGCACAGGGCGAATATCCACTTGACTCCCAGGAAGAAAGGCCACAGCTCCGTTTAAATCCACAGCAAAACCGCCTTTGACTTTGCCAAAAATTGTACCATTCACAAGGGTACCCTTCTGGCTGGCGTCATCAAGAATATTCCAAACAGCTTCACGCTTCGCTTTTTCAATGCTAAGAACAGCTTCACCATTGCGATCTTCCATGCGCTCAACATAAACATCGACAGAGTCACCCACACGAACCTCAGAGGCTTGGCCAGGCATGGCAAACTCCTTAATCGCAACACGGCCCTCAGACTTAAGACCAATATCAACGGTAGCCATGTCATTATGAATGGCGACGATGGTTCCTTTGACGACAGTTCCCTCGAAATTCTTTTTATTCGCCAAATCCATGTCGAGGAGGTCAGCAAAACTTTCTTTGTGAGCTGTTTGTGATTTATCCATAAGAAAATCCTAAAATAAGGTTAGAGGTTGATCCTTGAAATTATTTTGAATGCATTTTTTATTGTCATCTGTTAATTATTTTTTACAAGAAAGACGTAAAACTACGCACTAAAACAACACTTAGTTACGTATTCTGCCGCATTTCGGCAGGCCTCGTCAACAGAAAGATGGGTTGTATCAAGGATAAGGGCATCATTTGCAATGGTAAGAGGGTCTACGACACGTGTAGCATCCCGTCGATCACGCTCTGCCATATGGAGAGAGACACGCTGTTCCCGTGTCTCCTTTTGGCGACGTGCCATGCGAATGGCATCGCTGGCGGTGATGTAAAGCTTTGCCGAAGCTTTGGGGAAAACAACAGTGGCAATATCCCGCCCATCAATAACGTACCCCTGCACACCTGGCATTGATGTTTGTGTGTGACGATGGAGCCATGCCACCACTGCCTTTCGAATATCGCCCTCTTCTGCAAGTTTGGACGCTATGTTTGCAGTCATTTCTAAGCGAAGGCTTGTGCTATTATTAAGGTTTTCGGGCCGAATAGACGCCATGAAACGGATCAGGAAAAGTTTCTGATCATCAGTTAACGTATGAGGGTCTATACCATAGGTAAGGGCGTAAAGAGCCGCTTGACGATAGAGAAGACCACTGTCAATATGCGTCAACTTAAACTGCTCGGCTAGGTATGCCGCGACAGTTCCCTTCCCCGATCCCGATGGCCCATCAATGGCAATAACAATCATACTTGATCGAGGA
>CALBMH010000043.1 GCA_937896365.1 uncultured Alphaproteobacteria bacterium | reverse complement strand
CTTTTATTGTTCTGGCATCAACAATGCTTACGTTGTCACGGTTGAGTCACTCTTCGGAAATAGTCGTTATGCGCGCGATGGGAATCTCTTTATGGCAGATTCTTCTTGGCTTGATCGGAGGGATTTTGGTTTTTGGACTTATTCATGTCACGCTCGTCAACCCCATACGGGCTACGTTGACAGAGAGGCTTTACTTTCTCGAAGAAAAGCTTTTTGGAACGAAGCGTAACACTATCAGCGTTAATGAGTCAGGATTGTGGCTCAGAGAACTCATCCATGATGAAGACAGGATTTTTCACGCCCCCTATTTCAATTTGGACAGTGGTCAATTCAAGAATGTTTCTTTTTATATTTTTGATAGGAAGAATTATTTTATTAAACGCATCAATGCTGAGGAGGTTAGCCTTGCCCCTTCTCGATGGATTTTAAAAGGTATTGACAATCAAGCGACCTCCTTTTCTCTTGAAACAGAGATAACTCTCCAAAAGATACGTGAGAGTAACGCTGTTCCCGAAACACTCTCTTTTTGGCAACTTCCTTCTTTCATTCGGCTTTTGGAAAAGTCTGGGATGTCCTCCCTCATCTATCAGATGTATTATAACAAGGTTATGGCTCAAGTCGGTCTTATGGTTGTTATGATTTTACTTGCAGCGGGCTTTTGTCTCAGACCAATTCGTTCGTCACGTACGGGCGTGTTGGTGAGTATCTGTCTTCTTACGGGACTCTCTTTCTATTTTATGACAGATTTCGTCTATGCTTTGGGTCTTGGAGGGCGTCTTCCACCGCTTTTGGCTGTATGGTTTCCTGCACTTATTGGGCTATTTCTCAGTTTTGCTTTGCTGCTTCATGTTGAAGAGGGGAAGATTAATTAAATAAGGGAAAACCGGTTAAGAATGTCCCTTTTTTTATGCGTCACTATGTCTTTCTCCGTCGTCTTTTTGGTGCTACTATGGGGTTTATCTGAAAGAGATTCAAAATAGCCATGAAGAATCTAGCTCTAAAAAAAGATAACCACAGCGAACCCGTGGAGGACAGCGCCGTTCAAAGAAGTCGTATCGGTATCCTTTTTTATGAAGCGCGTTCAGAACTTAATATCTCAGTCAAAACCATTGCCGATAAAATTCATGTTCGCACTCTTTACCTCGAAGCCATTGAAAAAGGGGAATTTGATCGTCTCCCTAGTCCTCTCTATGCTGCAGGATTTATTAGGCTATATGCCCGTTTTTTAAATCTAGATGGGGATGAGATACTGCGCAGGCTTAATCTTGCTAAGGAATATCCTTTATCTCAGGGGCCCCTCATTCACGCTAAAGCCTCCATTGAACCAAGCCGCTTTGTCATTGTGCTCTCAATTCTCCTCAGTCTTTTGTCCTTACTGCTTGTCTTCTTCGTTTTCTATGGAAAAGATAAGCCTTCTGAACATTTGGTCATGACAGATAACACAACAGACAAGGAATTTTCTCTTAATGAGAGTGAGTTAAGCGTAGAGGAGATGATGAAAGATGTTGATGCCAAAGATCTTCTCTACCCTCTTCCTGATTTTGACCTTGAAAGTAGCGAAGAAGAGAGCAAAGCCATAGACAAGGAATCCTCGATATATTCTACGCCTTATTCCTCATCGTCCACCGTATTACCTACGCGTCTCACTTTCATTGCTCATAGCGATTGTTGGTTAGAGTTGAAGCAAAATGAGCGGATTATTTTTTCAAGTATTCTCCGCAAGAACCAGCATTATGTCTTGGAGAGAAGTGATGGTATTGTCCTTAGCACAGGAAACGCTCCAGCTTTGGAAATTCACTATGGTCAAAAGGTTTTGCCCCCTTTGAGTAAAGAGCATCGCGTCATCAAGCGTGTGTTCCTTGATCGATGGCTGGAAGATGAACTTCGTTAGATTTTATCGTTTTATTTCAAAAATAGGATCTTAGTAACGAAAGATGTATCTCTTGTTAACAAGTCTTTAATAAATTCCTCCCTACAATCGAAGTCAGATTAGTTGTGATCTGCAAAAAATCAGCTAAGCTAAGTATAAAATACTTACCATAAGATATATTAAATTTTTAAAAAATTTCTTAATATATTTTATGGTTTTCACAAAAGAGAAAGGAACATAGTCTATGTCTTTGAATTATTTGAAGCAGTCGCTTTTCGTTTGCAGCTCATTTATTGCCCTCGAAACGTTTATACAAAGTCCTCTTCATGCATCCACAACAACAAAAGGCGCGACAGTTGCGCTGAAAGATGATACAGAAGCGCTGTTACAAGGAGAAGCCTCCAAGAAGTATTTCCAATTGGCGACATATAAAGCTTTGAAGGCTATCGGTGTCGAAAACCATAACATCGTCGAAATCCAACAAAAAGATCAAAAAGAAGTTCATCTGATGAATCTCGCCACCAATCAATATGATGTTTTGTGGCGTATCATTTTTGGTGCCCAAGAAGCGCTTTATAAGGATAGCAAACTCAATCAATTTGATAATAATATTGCTTTATTATTCGCTGATATGACAAAATTGTTAGCGTTACATAATGATGTATTGAAAGGTAATATACCTGAAAAAGTCTCTGCTCCCAATTTATCAAAACTTAGGGTGACAGGGTTGAATGATACGAAGGAAGTATCGGCTTTCGAACTGCGAAAGTCCATTCTAAATGAGCTCAATGAAAATATTAAGAACAAACGCCAACAGCTCTGTATGAAAATACAGTCTGTTGATATGGCTAATACATTTTTGAATGCAAGTAATAATACGAGTAACAGGATACAAGAGACGGCCCATAACGTTATGAAAGAACAGTCATTAAATCTTATGATCGTTCTCACCTGCCAGGATGCCATCCTTGATAAGCTTGTGAAGGATACCAATGAGATTGTCCAGCAAAGTCGCTCTATCATAGAGCTTATTCAAGCCTATCAAGGAAACGAGGCAAAGAAAAACCAGGCGAGTAACACAACTGATGAAACGCGAGACTACGAAGATATGCTGAAAACGAATAGAGACGAAATAATCAATAAAATAAATACGCGAAAAAACACACAAAACCAGATTCGCCAATCCATCCTCAACTTGGCAGAAATTCTGCGTAGGCCAGGGAAGGTTGAGAGTACCATAGACTCCTCCAAGGACAAGCCGAATCTAAAAAAAGAAATTTACAATAGTGAGAAAAAGAATAAAGAGATACAGACCTCCTTTCTTGGTGACGTGACATCTCATTCTCTCGGTGGTTTTGTCAGTAGCCTATGGGATTTTGTTGGAATAAAACATCATCGCCAAACAAGTATGGAGGAGATAGTGCATCCTCTTATCACCTTTGACCATGTGATGTCTGCCTTTTATGACTTCCACACAACCGTCATAGAGGGAGATACAGAGCTCGAGAGGATCATCTTTTCTAATAACTTTAGGAAAGAGAAAAGAGAAATCACTATTCCCACCCTGTTTAATAAATTTAATCTGGAAAGTCTCTATGAGTTCAAAGAAAAAAACGCATCTGAACTAGCACTCGATGCACTTGCTGAAAAGATCCCGCTTATCAGGAAATCCTTGGAAGCAACCGCGCTTGAATCAGAAGACATAGGGCGACGAATCGACAACATCCATGACGTATTGAAGTTTCGAAAGGAGGCTATGCGTATTCTAAGACTTCTTGAGGTCGTGCAAAAAGAGAAGGAAGAAACCCTCACGAAGAGTGACGAGGGTGGTAGCTTAAGTTCAAAAAAAAAATCTTAAACCTTATTCTGAATGAATCTTTTTCATCTGAGGGGATTGATATCGAGGCTGCTCATGTCGTTGCTTCTGCGCTACAAGAGGTGCAGCTGCCGTCTCACAGTCCCCTTGAGAATGTATCAGTCCTTGAAGATATATCGAAAGCCCTTGTTGCTTCCCATTCTTTAAGAGAGCCTTCCAAGGATCAGACACTGCAACTTGGAATCGAAACCGACGCTATTCAAAGAGTGGAGGTGCATCAGCAGCCTTTACCTCAGTTTTATGAGTGGTTCCCCTTGTTACAACGAAATCCTCTTAACTATAGCCGATTTGGCGGGCAACGGGTTATTCTGCCCCCACCTTTGGACACTGCTTTTGATTCATTCGTAAAACAAGGGAAGCCTTTCATCCTTGCTCAGTCCTTTCCAAGACAGCGGTCAATAATGGCTCCTGCAAATGCTGTCATGCAGGCTTTATCCATAAAAGCAGAACCGTCGACTGTAATCTTTGAGCCGACTGTAACTTTTGAGGAAATAAGGGACGATAGAACCTTTGAAAAACTTGAAAAAGACGCACCATTAGAAACATCCGCAACGATGCCAGAAACAAAGCCTCCTAGTGGCGGCAAAACGAAGAATACTTCTGACGCTGGTTCAATGCTTTATAACATAGTCTACGCCATCAACTTTATAGCGGGTGGTAGTGATATTGAGTTTCTGTGGAATAGGAAATAAGAGAGGGTTGTTCGAGAGGTAAGCGTTTGAGTTTTTTTCTTTCCTTTCTTTTGATTATTCTAGCAGGCCGTATGGCGTTCGATGATTATACTTCGCGCACCGTACGGCTTGTGGATCTTATTTTTTTTATTGTGCTCTTTTTATTTTTTAAAAAGCCAAGCTTTGGGATGCTTTTACTTTGTTGTCTTCTGTTCCTGGTCGTTTGGTGGGGGCAAAGGATACTGCATAAGGAGTGGGCTGCCTTTGCGGATAGTGTGCTCTTGGGTTTATTACCCCTAGGCGTTGATTTGCAGAGCCTTCCAGCTTTTTTGGTTATTCTCGGTATACTTTTAATAACGTATCACGTCATGACGAAAACAGAAAAAGCTCCCTTTATCACAGCTTACTTTTTAACCTTTTTCATGATTTGTTTTTTTGATAAAGGGGGAATTCCTTGAACAAGAAGAGATCTGTGTGCCATTAATTAGGGACTGATCTGCCTTAGAAAATTGAAATACGTCTATGAAAAAAGTTGTTATCGTTGGGTGCGGCTACTGGGGGAAAAATCTTGTTCGTAACTTTGCAGAGCTTGGTGTCCTAGAAGCTGTGTGCGATGCGCATGTCCCTTTAGCAGAGAGGATGAGCCAACACTATGGGGTGCCTGTTTGGACGTTTGAACAAACTTTGGCACATCAAACGATTGACGGTGTTGTTATTGCCGCTCCAGCCGCACAACACTATGACTTAACAAAGCGGGCTTTGTTAGCGGGCAAGAATGTCTTTGTCGAAAAACCTTTGTCTCTTAATGTAAGCGAAGCCGAGCATCTGTGTGCTATTGCCAAAGAACAGGGGTGCTTGCTTATGGTAGGGCACTTGCTTCAGTATCACCCTGCTTTTATTGAACTTAAGAATCTCATCCGCAAGGGAAGCTTGGGAAGGCTTCAGTATATCTACTCTAATCGTCTTAATCTTGGTAAGTTCCGTCGTGAGGAAAATATTTTATGGAGCTTTGCGCCCCACGATTTATCTATGATTTTGGCGTTGGTCAATGATCTTCCAGAATCTGTGTATGCTACAGGGGTTTCCCATCTCCATCCAGGGATCGAAGACGTCACAACTACACATCTGACCTTTAAGAATGGTATGCGAGCCCATATTTTTGTATCCTGGTTACATCCCTTCAAGGAGCAAAAGCTTGTTGTTGTGGGGGATCGGGGCATGGCTGTTTTTGATGATGGTCTTCCGTGGGGTGAGAAACTACAGCTTTACCCGCATCAGGTCGATTGGATTGATGGCATGCCAACGCCGACGAAAGCTGACGTCATTCATGTGCCATTGGATGTGTCTGAACCGCTTAAGTTAGAGTGTCAGCACTTTATTGATGCGATGCTATCAAAAACACAACCGTGTACCAATGGGGATGAGGGCTTGCGTGTTCTGAGAGTCCTTGATGCTGCACAAGAATCATTAGCTAAAAAAGCATCTGTTATGCTTCAGCAGGCTCTCCCCTTAGCCTATTTTAGGCATGCGTCAGCGATTGTGGATGAAGGGTGTAAGATCGGAGCAGGGACAAAAGTTTGGCATTTCAGTCATATTATTAAGGGAACAACGATCGGCCAAAAGTGTATCATTGGGCAAAACGTTGTCATTGGGCCCGACGTAAAAGTAGGTGACCATTGTAAGGTTCAAAATAATGTGAGCCTTTATAAAGGAGTGATCCTCGAAGACGGAGTATTCTGTGGGCCTTCGTGTGTGTTTACGAATGTCAATAATCCCCGTGCTGAAGTCGAGCGCAAGAACGAGTTTCGCCCAACGTATGTTGAACGTGGGGCAACCATTGGTGCCAATGCAACAATCGTTTGTGGTGTTCGATTGGGTGCTTATTGTTTTATAGGTGCTGGTGCTGTTGTAACAAAAGACGTCAAACCCCATGCCTTGATGGTAGGAAATCCTGCTAGGCAGATTGGCTGGATGAGTCACGCCGGAGAACGTCTCGGTGATGATATGATTTGTTCCCGTGAGGGACGACACTATCAAGTGACTCATGACGGTGGTTTGATGGAATTAGAATCCCCTAAACCGAGTAAAGTAGAACAGATATAGGTTGGGTGTCAGAGTAGACGTTTAGAGTGAATTAACCCCCCGACATTGCATCTTCGATAATGAAGCTGACGTCTTCTTTTCCATTCCAGCTGTCGTACTTGAGTGATCCTGCGAAGTGGAAGAGGCCACAGCACTTCATAAGAGCGTCAGCGTAGGGCTGTATGAGCCCCCTAAAATGAACAGCCCTGATACGGTGACCGTATGCATCTTCTAGTGTTAGACGGATATGCTCAGTACCAAAAACATCTACAAAACGAACGGCCACAGGACCAATAGCAAACTTAGGCGTAGGGTTTCCTTGCCCAAAGGGTTCGAGGATTGATAGCGATTTTACAAGGTGTGGGTGGAGGGATGAAAGAGACAGCCACCCAGCAATCGTAAGCGATGGAACATAGGCATCGACGGCTTCTCCTAGATAGTCACAGAGAAAGTCATAAAAAGCATCGGACATATGACGGTGTATTGTAAATCCGGCTGCCATGGCGTGCCCACCGCCGTGGATCAAAAGTTTACGTTTAACAGCCTCATGCATCGCTTCGCCGAGAGAAGCGCCTAAGACAGAACGACCTGACCCTTTACCAACCATCGCATCTTGCATGTGAGAAATAACAAGAACGGGCTTATGGTAGCGTTCTTTGAGCCTGCTTGCAGCAATACCAATAATACCAGGATGCCAGTCATCATGGGAAATAAGGATGACAGGCCGTTTACAAAGATTATTTTTTTCGACAAGCGCGTAGGCTTGTTCAATCATATTTTTTTCTAGAGTTTGGCGTTCTTGATTTAAATAGTGGAGTTTTTTACTCGTTTCCTTAATTTCTTTCACGTCTTCGGAGAACAGGAGTTGACTACCAAGCCATGATTCTCCTACACGCCCACCGGCATTGACGCGAGGGCCTACAACAAAGCCGAGATGATAAGCCGTTGGTAGAACATGACCACATCCAGCAATATCCATGAGAGAGGCAATGCCCGGATTACTACGCTTTGCTATGAGCTTGAGTCCGTGTGTTACGAAAACACGGTTTAAATGTGTGAGGGGCATGACATCGCAGACTGTTCCAAGGGCGACAAAATCAAGGAATTGCAACAAATCTGGTTCTGTTCTTCCTTCAAAAAAACCGTTGGTTCTCAATCTTTTTTGAAGAGCAACAAGAAATAAAAAGCTCACCCCAACAGCGCACAGTTCTTTGAGGTACCCAGCAGATATAGGGTTTTCGTCAAGCCTGTTGGGGTTAATGATAGCTTCGGCTATGGGTAATTCATTGTCGCTTAAATGGTGGTCAAGCACGACGACCTTCATACCCATAGCATGGGCTGCTTCAAGGGGGGCGAAGGCGAGTGTGCCACAGTCAACCATGAGAATAAGCTTAATACCTTTGCTATGGAGTGTTTTCATCGCTTCAATGCTCGGACCGTAGCCTTCTCCCAAGCGATCAGGGATATAGAGTTCAGTGACTATGCCAATATCTCTGAAATAGCGGCGGAGTAATGCTGAGGAGGTAGCACCATCCACATCATAATCACCGAAGATAGCAATCTTTTTATGATGCGCTATAGCCTCCATACAAGCGCGAACACCCTTTTCCATATCTCTCAAACAAAATGGATCGGGAAGGAGTGTTCTGAGTTTTGGATCTAAAAATAGTTCAGCGTGGGAATTATGGATGTTGAGTTGTTTTAAAATACGCGCAATAACTTCGGGGATGTCGTGATCATTAATGAGATGTTGCAGTTCATTGTCATTAATCGAAGGGAAATACCATTTTTTTCCTGATAAAGAATACTCAGAAAGAGTGGAAGATCGCTGAAAAAGTGACTGTTTCTTTAAGCTCATAAACTTATTATGAACGTAGAGGCGGTATCCGTGCTAGTACTTTATTTTTAAAAGCATCAGGCCGATCAACCTTTTTAAGGACCCCATCTTCTTTAGAGATGTAGGTGTAAGCTAATGCGTGTATGGATTCTATGGATGATAAATCTGCAAAGCCGAAGACATAAGCATATTTCCCCTTGGACTGAAGCGCAAACGCACAGGCTTTCTTGCATCCGCTCAAACATGCCGTGGGTAGAAGTGTTAATTGCTTGCCAATGTCACACATTTCAAAAGATTCTTTAATAGAAGTATAGAGTGTCTCTCCCTCTTTGGGACCGCCATTCCCCTCAACTTTTTTACATGTTACACAGATATAAAGATAATGCATCAAGACCCTCCCTTCCGTTTAGATGGTATGACATAATTTTTGTGATACAGATAGCTCCTTTCGGACGAGAGTACGCACAACCTCACAGAATACCCACTCCGAAGAGTGAGTATGAGACAACACGAGAGTAGGGTTATTTCTTTGTCTTTTTCTGCTTTTTATCCTTCTTTTTGTCTTTTTTCATATCACGCTTGCTTTTTGCCGTTGTCGTTGTTGTCGCTGTGGATTCCATGTGCGATTTGATCCATTCGGCATGGGGAGCCACAGCGGTAAAGATATTATAACATTGCACGAAGGACTTATTATGTTTTTTTAGTTCGCTGTCTAAGGCCATCTCATACGTCTTGTATTCTTGTTCACTACTCTGCGGGGAGAATATAAAACCACCAGCAAATATTCCCATGATCTCAGCTGTGCCATCTTGTTTTTCTCTTAAGAGGGGCCCACCGCTGTTACCAGGAAGACATTGTCCCTCAAGCTCTTGTACGTGTGTAAAGTGACCATAAGGATAGTCTTCCACGGAAACTCCAAGCTGACGGTTGACTGTTGAGTAAAAATGACCACTCTGTAATTGAAGAGTAGGGTGACGCACGATTCCTCTGGATAGAAACTGAATTGTCTTATCTTTATTCGTAAAAGCGAAACTTTTCATGATTGAATCATAAAAAACATTTGCATGCCCCACGGATGTATAAATGTTACCTTGAACGGCGTTTGGGAAAAAAAGATTTTCTGTGATTTTTAGGAAATCTAACCCCGGACTAACTGGCTCTTTAAGTTTTAGGATCGCTAAATTCGTTATCGTTTTCATCTCCTCCAAGAAAGATGACTGGATGTCAGGCAGAGTATTGTCTAAAGCACTAAGATACTGATTTGTGCTGATCTCTTGTATTTTATCGAGGGAGTCAATGATCGTTTTTGTATTCAAGGATTTTTTGTAGCTGTCGCTATTATAGCTAGGGTGTACGATAATCCTCTCTACCTGAGAGCAAGACCCAAAAGACAAGCGCTGCAAGATTTCCTCAAAAGTGAGCATTTGAGAGCATTGTTCTTTTCCTGATTCTGTAAGTGTAAGGTTTAAGGATTTTGAGAGTAAATCACCAAGAGATTGTTTCTTGTAGGGAATCTCGTTGTTGTTAAGAAAGTAAAAATCTTGCGGGTTTTTCCCAGAAACGGAGTTGGCACAACATAAAACTGTTTTGCTATCTAAGAGGGCGCCTGAATATAACTGATCCTCTTGAGAGATAATGGCCCCTTCAATCTGGTAGGAAGGCGTTATTTTTGCGAGGTACTCTGACTTTTGGATGGTATCAAAGTCCTTCAAACAGGCACTGTGGGCTGATGAGAGGCTGAGAAGTATAGCCAAGGATGATAAAAGTACTTTCATATTTCATTCCTATTACGTTTTTCGCGCAGAAATTTAACTATTGTTCCTCCAAAAAAGAAACAAAAAAACCACTCCGAAGAGTGGGTTGAGAGTAACATTACTTGAAAGAGTTTCAGTGCGCGAGGATCGCCAAGAGGAGCAGCGCAACGATGTTAATAATTTTGATCATGGGGTTAATGGCAGGTCCGGCTGTATCTTTATAAGGATCCCCGACCGTATCGCCCGTCACTGCTGCCTTGTGCGCTTCGGATCCTTTCCCACCAAAGTGACCATCTTCGATGTACTTCTTCGCATTATCCCAAGCACCCCCTCCGGATGTCATGGAAATCGCCACGAAAAGACCTGTCACGATAGTTCCAGTAAGTAACGCCCCTAGGGCTGCAAACGCTGATGCTTTTCCTGCAATCATATTAACGACAATGTAAAGTGCAACGGGCGCAACGATAGGAAGCAGTGAGGGCACAATCATCTCCTTAATTGCAGAACGGGTCAACAAGTCTACGGCTGTTGTATAATCTGGTTTCGCCGTGCCTTCCATAATGCCTTTGATTTCACGGAACTGGCGACGTACTTCAACAACTACAGCAGCACCCGCACGTCCCACAGCTTTCATGCCCATGGCGCCAAAGAGATAGGGGAGAAGACCGCCTAAGAACAATCCAATAAGTACAAAAGGATCCTTGAGCGAGAATTCCACCGCAACGTTGGGGAAATAGTATTTCAAGTCCTCCGTATAGGCTGCAAAGAGAACAAGTGCAGCAAGACCTGCCGAGCCAATGGCGTAGCCCTTCGTGACAGCTTTTGTTGTATTGCCAACAGCATCCAGCGCATCCGTTACAGTACGCACTTCCTTGGGAAGGTTGGACATCTCAGCAATCCCACCCGCATTATCAGTCACCGGACCATACGCATCGAGAGCAACAACAATACCTGCAAGGGCGAGCATGGTCGTTGCTGCAATACCAATACCGTAGAGTCCTGCGTTCATATATGCAACAATGATTCCCATACAGATCACCACAACCGGCAGCGCTGTGGCTTCCATGGACACAGCTAAACCTTGGATAATATTGGTTGCATGCCCTGTTGTGGAGGCTTCAGCCACAGATCTTACGGGACGGTAATTTGTGGATGTATAATACTCAGTAATCCACACCAAAAGCCCCGTGACTATCAACCCCGTAAAGGCACAGATAAGAAGATTATTAGAGGTGAATACTATGTTTTGAATTTGCATCAGCGGTAGGTTCATATAGTTTGTGAGTGCAATAATAAAACCCCCGGATAAGACAGAAGCTGCGATGAATCCTTTGTACAAGGCTTTCATAATGTTGTTGTCGCTGCCGAGGCGGACAAAAAATGTACCAACGATAGAGCTCACGATACACACACCGCTTATGAGCAATGGATAAACCATTAGCGTAGATTGAAGAGGACCTGTGAAAAAGATTGCTGCTAAAAGCATGCTGGCCACGATGGTCACCGCATACGTTTCAAACAAGTCAGCAGCCATTCCTGCACAATCACCGACGTTGTCGCCTACGTTATCGGCAATCACAGCAGGGTTACGCGGGTCGTCTTCTGGGATTCCCGCTTCGATTTTTCCAACAAGGTCAGCGCCAACGTCTGCGCCCTTTGTAAAGATACCACCACCTAAACGAGCAAATATGGAAATAAGCGATGCACCAAAACTAAGGGCTATGAGTGCTTCGAGGATTTGACGGGTGGGAAGCTGTGCGGATAAAAGGTAGAAATAGTACACACTCACCCCTACAAGGCCAAGGCTGACAACCAGCATTCCTGTAATCGCACCGGATTTAAAAGCAATATCAAGTGCATGGGCGAGCCCTGTGCGTGCCGCTTCGGCTGTGCGCACGTTCGCACGGACGGATACATGCATGCCAATATATCCAGCAAGACCGGACAAGACAGCACCAATACAAAAACCAAGGGCAACGAGAGGGGAAAGTGCCAAAGCAAGAATGACAGCAATGGCTAAACCGACCATAGCAATAGTGGAGTATTGGCGATTAAGGTAGGCCTTTGCTCCCTCTTGAATTGCAGCAGCAATGCGCTGCATTTCTGCGTTTCCGGTAGCAGCAGAAAAGACCTGCCGACTCGCGATAAGTGCGTAGAGAAGGCCCAAAACGGCACTTCCAATAATAATATTAAAAACAGGACCCACAAAGACCTCCTTATTAGATTGAACCCAAGCGCGCACAAAAAAAGCCCATCAGCACACACTTCTTGGGTGGAAGAATACGTGAATTTACAAAAATTTGCAAACAAAGTGAGGTTTCTAGCTTGTACTGTGTGTGAAACAGTGTAGATGGGGAAAGCTCACATTCTTGTAACTGTAGCTTATTTACTTTTATTGTTGTTCTTGACAAACGGTCGACTAGATTCTTTGAAAAATGCTTGCTTCTGTTTAATTCTATGGTCATGGTAAAATTCTTAGGATTACCTTTGTCAGTGTGCAATGAAAGTTATTGTTTTAGGTGCCGGACAGGTCGGCTTTAGTATCGCAAAATACTTGTCTCTTGAGGATAATGATGTATCTGTCGTCGATAATTCACCTGATCTCCTCAAGAAAATTGGCGATACGATCGATATTCAACCGATTATAGGACATGCCTCCCATCCAAGTGTGCTGGAACAAGCAGGGGCATCTGAGCACGTTGATCTAATGATCGCGGTCACAGGTTCGGATGAAGTAAATATTGTAGCCTGTGAAGTCGCTAATGCCCTTTTTAATGTAAAAACAAAAATCGCGCGTATTCGTTCGCAAAATTACATTAGCCCTTATTGTACTAATCTCTTTACTCAAAAGCATATTGCCATCGATCATATCATTTCTCCTGAGCTTGAAATTGCAAAATCCATTAGCCGAAGCATCCGTGTTATGGGGGCTTTCAACGTTATCTCCTTGATGAATGATCGTATCAAAAGCATTGGGCTTAGATGCCCTCAACGTGCTCCTATTCTCAATACCCCTCTTCGACTTCTCCCTTCATCTTTTCCAAAGCTTCCTTTTGCTGTCTTGTGTATCACGCGAGGTGACAAACTCTTTGTTCCCAATGGAGATGATCAAATTCTTGCCGGCGATGAGGTTTATATTCTTACTGAGACAGGACAGATACATAATATCACAGCGGCTTTTGGATCGAATGATTCTGACGGAAGATGCATTCTCATCATGGGCTCTGGAAACATCGGTCTCAGTCTTGCAAGGGAGCTTGAACAACAACCGGACATTTTGTGCAAAGTTGTTGAGCGCAATATAAAACGCGCTGAGATAGCTGCAAGGGAACTACAAAAGACAGAAGTTCTTTGTGGTGATGCTTTGGATTACGCTGTTCTGCGGGAAGCCAATGCGGCAGCCACAGAAACCGCAGTAAGCATCACAGATGATGATAAAGTCAACATTCTGTCAGCGTTACTTGCTAAACGCAGTGGCGCCAAAAGGTCCATGTGCCTTCTCAACAACATGGCTTATTCTTCTTTTGTGACATCATTAGGTGTTGATGCGATTATTAACCCAAAGTCCATTACTGTCTCTACGATTCTCCAGCATATACGTCAGGGCCGTATTCGCGCTACTTATCCTATTTGTAATGACTTTGCTGAGATGATTGAAGTTGAAGCGCGAGAGTCAAGTCTTGCCATTGGTTTAAGTATAGGAGATATCCATATCGATGGACAAATCATCGTTGCAGCTCTTGTCCGCAATGACGAAGTGAGTTTTCTTCCATCCCCTAATACTTTTATACGCATCGATGATCGCCTTGTCATCACTGCTGTTAAAGCATCGATTAAAAAGATAGAAAAGCTTTTTGCTCTCAGATCATCTCGATACTTCTGAAGGCCTATCTTTACTTTTTCAGCACCAATGTTATCCATCGATTAAGGTTATAAGACCGGACCAGATTGAACTTTTGATCGAGATAAGCTTTTTCTACCTCTTCGTGTTGCCAATCAAGAAGCCCTGAGAGAATAATATATCCGCCTTTGTCAAGATGTCTATCGATGGCAGGAGCCATTGAAATGAGAGGCTTCGCGAGAATATTAGCGATGATAAGATCAAAAGAGTCCTTAATGCCTTCCAAGCCATGACCATGTTTTACTTTGATAAGATCACTCACGTTATTGAGCGCAGCATTACATGTTGTAACACGTACAGCTTCTGTATCGTTATCAATGGCTAATGTCTGTGCGGGATGAAGTTTACATGCTCCAATGGAAAGGATTCCAGAACCACAACCAAGGTCAAGGGGCCTTTGCCACTTAAACTCTTTGGATAAATCATGAAGTGCTGTCATACACTCTGCTGTTGTGCTGTGCTCGCCACTGCCGAAAGCCGTTGCTGCATCAAGACGAATCGGTATTTTGTCGTGGGGGATGACACTTGTATACTGGCCACCATGAATAAAAAAAGGCCCAATTTCTTGAGGAGGGAACTTTTCCCACATACGTTCCAGCCAATCCGTCTCGGGAAGCATCTGTATTGTAACGTTTGGCTCTTCTCTTCCAAGGGCTTTTGCTGCCAAAAGAATTTTGAGGCGAAGATCTGCTTGATTGGGTTCCTTTAAAAGATGCCCTTCAATAAACCACTCCTCGGAGTCCCACTGAGCATTGGGATTTTCGATCTCCACCCATGATACGGAAACACATTCTTCTTCAACGATTGTACTTAAGGACTCTAAATAAGCCTGTTTTGTTGTGATAAGAATTTGCCACATAGGTGATGAGAACTCTTGAAAATTTTCAGGGAAATCACGGATTTTTGGTGCCCTCGGGG
>CALBMH010000042.1 GCA_937896365.1 uncultured Alphaproteobacteria bacterium | reverse complement strand
CTTTAGCAGGTTGTTTTCCCTTAGCAGGTTGCTTTCCCTTAGCAGGTTGTTTTCCCTTAGCACTCTTTTGCTTCTGGTTATTTTTCAATTGATTCAACTGGTTCGTATACTGCTTAATCTTACTGTTAGCTTGGTTTGCTGTTTGCTTATCTCCTGCTTTAGTGGCAACGGATGAGAGGGCTTTGAGCTTCGTGATAACAGCATTGAGAGCACCCATTTGCTTCTTTGGATTCCCTTTTTGGGTTTTGACCTGCTTTTCAAGCTGGGTTACAGCTGTTTGGAGCTTCATAACAGCTGAATTGTTTGTTTTTTCTTTCTTCTGCTTACTCTTATTACCATTTTTCTGTTGTTTCTTGCCTTTTTGCTGCTCCTTTCCATCTTTCTTCTTTTCAGCCTTCTTCTGCTTCTGATCTTTCTCCTTCTTCTGTTTCCCCTTTTCCTTAGTGTCTTTCTTCTTGTTAAAAAGGCCTCCAATGCCTTTCCCCATCCCTTTGAAAGCGTTTCCTATTCCTTTTCCTATTTTCTCGGAATTTTGAACCGCAGCCTCTATGCCTGCTGTTGCAAGCTGTGTTCCTGCTTGAATACCACCGATGGCAAGCGCTTTTTTAAGTTCTGTTTTGGGATCCGGACGATAGCTAGGCATCTCGGGCTCGATGCTTTGTCCCCCATCACCACTGTCATCGCTTTGATCAGCATCATCATTACCTTGGTTATCTTCTCCTGAGTCACCATCATCTTGGTCACTACTGTCATCGCTTTGATCAGCATCATCATTACCTTGATTATCTCCTCCTGAGTCGCCATCGTCTTGGTCACCACTGTCATCGCTTTGATCAGCATCATCATTACCTTGGTTATCTCCTCCTGAGTCGCCATCATCTTGGTCACCATCGTCGTATTGCGAAGCTTGGGCTGTTGATGGGGTGAAACTGAGTGTGGTCGATAGGCCAAAGGCTGTTAAAAGTACGAATGCTGTAAGCTTTTTAACAACGTCATTTTTATTGTGGATCATTACATACTCCATAAAAAGACAAGTTTTTACTTATCTTTATTAGAAATGAAAATTATTAATATTTCGTAAATAAATGATATGTATATGATTATTACTTTTTCATATTTATAAATTTTATGATCTATTAAAGCTAAGTGGTGTCCTATCAATGGCATGGTTCACATTAGAGAAGTAAAAAAAAGGAGGGGCTTGGCACAATCCTTCGGAGGTTTTTTGTCAGTCTCGGCTGTATGCTATAAAAGAGAACAAGAGAATATCACTCTGTTCTCTTCGTCATTTTCTGTTGTATTATTCTTTACAATTTTACTTCTTATATGTGCTTATGGATATGCTTACTTGACGTAATATCGCCAACAAAATGGTCTTTCATTAGCGCCGTTGTTTTCTTTCCCACGTTGTCGTAGTTTTCTTTAATCCACTTGTCGGCTGCTGTGCGGCCGCGCTCAAATAGGTGGGTAAGGAATTCCCATTCAGTATTGAGTTTGCTTGACCAACCCAGTTCTTGGAATGTTGACTCATCTTCAATTACGTGCATGTGAACGCGCTTGATTTTGCTTTTGTCCAAGAGACCTTGATCAATAAGGTCGCTAATAAAGCTAATGGCACGCATCTCTCGCACAACGGAAGCATTGTTTGTAATTTCGTTCAGACGATCGGCAATTTCTCGTGAGGTCGTAGGAAGATGTTTACGTTCTGTTGGGTTCAGCTGTACCATAATGATGTCTGGTGTTTCACAGTTATAAATGAGGGGAAAGAATACAGGATTACCAATAAATCCACCATCCCAATAATATTCGCCATCGACTTTTACGGCATTATGAATTGTCGGTAGACAAGCTGTGGCCAAAAGGCACTCTGTCTTTATTTCGCTCAGACTAAAGATCTTGAGCCGGCCCGTGAATACGTGAGTTGCACAAAGAAATACCTTGCAGTCTTTGTATTGACGAAGTTTATCAAAGTCAAAACACTTTTCGATGGTTTCCTTAAGGGGGTCATGGCCTGTCGGATTAAGTTCATAAGGCGAAAACATACGACTTAAAAGATCAAAAATCATAAAACCAGGAGAATTATACATAGTAAACTTACCCATCATCTTATCGATGGGGCCTCGGTTGTTTAGAGAACTATGTTTGCCTACATTGGCAATTTCTTTCCAAAAATGGCGAAGTTCCTCACGGGCTCCTTGAAGACCTCCTATCATGAGCCCCTGAGCTACCGCCACCGCGTTCATACCACCAGCACTCGTGCCTGTTAAGCCTTCGATCTTAAAGCGCCCATCCTCTAGAAGACGATCCATAACGCCCCAGCTAAAGGCACCGTGGGAACCACCACCCTGTAGAGCGACAGCAACAGGTTTCATACCATTCGCTTCGCTATTTGTGCTTGTTGTGCTTGTTTTTTTCTCAGCCATAAGAGCCTCCCCTTTCCCAGCGCGTGCTAGCTCTCTGTTGAAAACTAGCAATTCGTGCTTACATTAAGCCTTGCTTAACTCTACTCTAAGAGGGAAAAGTTAATTTTTAATTAAAAAAGGAGTTAAGTAAAAAATTATATTCTATCTGTTTGTGTGTTTATCTGGGCATCCCGCCGTAAATTTTTTTCTGGATTTCTTCAACGTACTTAAGGGTGATTGACGCTTTTATTCCCGAAGTTAAAGGCTGTTTACGTGGATCACGGATACATTCGATAAAATGATCAATCTCGTGCTCAAGCGGAGACATCCAGGGATGACTTGTTTGGGCGGTCAGTTGATTGTTATGATACACCGCTACTTGTTGAGAGATGAAGTTCAGAAAATAACTAAAGCTTTTGCTATGGAGAATAAACTCACGATGGCGCTGGTGGCTCAGCCTACTTGCCTGAAACGTCATCAGACAATCACGTGCACGAAGAGTAGCAATGGCCATATCAACGGACTCTTTATTCCCATGACCATGGGCTGACAGGACTTCAAGGTAACGCACATCAGGGCCGAGCAAATCAATCACACACCCTAAATCATGAATCATGAGATCAAGGACAACATCCGCGTCCTCAACACGATGGCTTCCATAGTTAAATCTCTCGCAGGAAATATAATGGGGGAGCTCGCTGCTACGCTCTAAGGACTCACGAAGATATTTAAACCCCGTGTTGTACTCCTCGATATGGCCAACAAGAAGAACCTTATTCACTTTTTTTGATATATCCACTAACTCTTTACTTTGGGTCATATTCATCGCCAACGGCTTTTCAATAAGGCAATGAACGCCTTTTGACAGAAGATAGGCACCAATTTTGTAATGTGTTTGGGAAGGAGAAACGATGCTCACGGCATCGACATACTCAGGTAAGTCATCAAGTGTTAAGGCCTCACAATTATGTTCCTTTGCAAGGTGTCGTGCATAGAGATTATCAGCTTCCACAATACCCACAAGGTGCACATCATCACGCTTTTGATAGGCTTTTAAATGGTTTAACCCCATCTGTCCTATACCGATGACTGCAATGTGCAATTGCTTCATAAAACGCCTTTTCTCTAACGAATGCTTTGCAGATCTAAGGATAACCGTGGCATCATTATCCCTAAGCTATAGCTGATGATAGTTATAACTTTCAACAGTCTGAACTGCAAAACCAACTTTTGAAAAGGAAAGAATGCCTATGGCTTTTTTTGGATTTGAACACGTTGACGAATGGGTCAAAACAAACAAAATCAAGGATTTATTTTCCCGTGTGACAAATTCCTACGACATTATGAATGATGTAATGAGTTTAGGTATCCATCGTTTTTGGAAAAGCTACTTTGTAAAGAATCTTGATCTCAATCCTGGAGATACTCTTCTCGATGTTGCTTCGGGTACAGGAGATATTGCACAACATATTAGAGAAGATTATAGGTTTTTAAACCCTCGCATTATTGCCTTAGATCTTACCGAATCCATGCTGGTGAAGGGGAAAAACCGTGCTATAGACAAAGGTGTCATCGATGGGATTAACTATGTTGTGGGTAATGCTGAAAATATACCTTTATCCGATCAGTCAATTGATATTTATACATGTGCCTATGGCCTACGCAATGTTGGAAATCTGGAAAATGCCCTAAAAGAGGCTTACCGTGTGCTCAAAAAGGGGGGAAAATTCTATTGTTTGGAGTTTTCCCATATTAAGAATGATGCTTTAAAGCCTTTCTATGATTTTTACTCATTTCAGATCATTCCAGCCTTTGGCAAATATATTGCTAAAGATGAGGCGGCCTATCAGTATCTTGTGGAAAGCATCCGCAGATTCCCCGATCAAGAAACGTTCAAAACAGACCTCGAAACCCGAGGGTTTCAAAACGTGCGCATTGAAAATTTATCATGCGGCATCACAGCCCTTCACACAGGGGAGAAGTAAAGCAATCTTACCAAAGGAACCCTCTATAATGTTAAGAAAAGAAGAAAGAGCTTAAGCTCTTTCTCGCAACGGTTGTCGGTCTACACGCTAGAGTTTTTTCTTGATAAGCTCTTTCAGTTTGTCAGGGAGGTTAAGTTCTGTCGTTTGGTCTTGTTTTCCTTGATCATCAGGAGATGTTGACTGGATATGCTGAAGGAGCGCATCAAGGGTTTGTGTTATCTCTTGTGTTTTCTTGGCTTGATTACATTTTTGTTTAAATTCAGCACGTGTCGTCTCGACAGTTTTTTTGAAAACTTCATACGTTTCTTCTGTTTTTTTTATAATATTTTCAAGATCAGATCCAGATTTAGGCGTTTTTTGATTAAACCAATTCTCTTCGTTCCAATAATTCGTGTAAAAAATACCTCGATTTCGATGGTTCACAAATGAATAATTTTCCCCTTGAACAACCATTTCTTCCCACGCTTCATTGAAGAATGGGAAATTATGTTTGAGTGGGATAACCGGTTTTTTGTATTGATTGAGTGTATCGAAGGCTTTAATTTTCGTCTCGCTCTTGAGAGTCTGACTGTTTACAATTTTTAAGAGTTCCTCAAATTTTTCTTTTGAT
>CALBMH010000041.1 GCA_937896365.1 uncultured Alphaproteobacteria bacterium | reverse complement strand
GAAATTTGAGCCCGAAAGGCGAGGTTTTACGATATGATAAAATTTCAATACTAATAATTAATTATTTTTTATTTTAGTATTTTTCATAGGAAAAGTATGTGCTTCAGAACGCTCCCAAGGAATAAGTGCAACGTTCATTGATAGAGAAAACCAAAAAGGTATCATCGAAGTTGCTAAACTTTATGCCAAAGAGGGTACTTTTATTCATGAAGACTGGGGAGTCGCGTCAAAGTCCCATGAAAATCAGTCTAATCCTGGATTTGACTTTGTTTTTATTTTGAAAGAAATTAACGAAGAAAAGCTCAAAGACATTCTCCGACGAATGGAGACGTTTTATGGAAAGAGGTATTTTGAGCTCTGGATAGACAATAAAAACAATTCTTCACAAAGGAGTCTTGAGGCACTGGGGTATGAAAAGCTGGCAGATTTTCCTGGGAGGGCAACCATTCTTGATAAAAACTTTCATAACATCAGCGAAGATGGCGTCAGTATCAAACATGTCACAGACATAGCAACGGCAAAAGATTGGGCGCTTGTAACAGCGAAAGTTCATAACCTGAATGAGCAAAATCTTACCAAGTTTTGCGAGAGTGCCATGGGTAAATCGGGGGTTTCTTTCTATGTTGGTTATTACCAGGGACTGCCTGTATCGACACGGATGATGATTGTTTATGAAAAAACGGTGACCGGCTACTTCTCTGCGACTCTTCCTGAATTTAGAAGAAAAGGAATAGCCTCATCCGTTTTACGGTTTTCTCTCAATGAGATGAGAAAAAATGGTATAAATCTTTATGTGAATCAAGCAGTATCTGGTGGCTCTATCCTTTGGAAAAAGATAGGAATGAGAGAGTATGGCAACATTTACTCATGTTATAGAAAAAGCATTAGTTCTCTTTTGCTGGGGGTTATTCAATAAGTTCTGACACAGATCATCGTCTAAATCCCTTGACCTCTCCGCTTAAACACGTTAAGTGTATACCATCTGTGGCGGGTGTAGCTCAGTTGGTTAGAGCGCAAGATTGTGGCTCTTGAGGTCGCCGGTTCAATTCCGGTCACTCGCCCCACTCATCTCATTCACTTTGAAAAGTAGCGAGCTTAGGAAAAATTCTTGATTATTCTTCTTAGCTTGTGTATAAAATGGCTTTAAAGATAAAATCCTAAAGCGTTAAGAAGAAGATAGTTCCATGGCTGTTCCAAAGAAAAAAACATCCCAATCTCGTAAAGGTATGCGCCGATCTCATCATGCATTGAAAGCAGTGACCAGTATTGAGTGCTCTAACTGCGGATCGCGCAAGCTTCCTCACCACGTTTGTGAGTCCTGTGGCCACTACAAGGATCGCCAGGTTTTCTCACAGAGTCAACGTGAAGTTGTTGCTGAGTAAGTCTCTTTAATCGCCCATGACGGTTAAGATTGCACTTGATGGTATGGGTGGTGATGATGCTCCACAAATTGTCCTTGAAGGTGCCAACCAAGTTCTCAAGACAAATAGAAATGTGCGTTTTCTCATCTTTGGAGACGAAGGAGAGCTCAACAAACGCATCGGCTTTTATCCTCTGCTAAAAGAACATTCTGAGATTTACCATGCAGGGCAAGCCATTACGAATTCTACGAAACCATCCTTAGCGCTTCGTCAAGCCGCAGCCTCAGGTATGGGGCTTGCCATCAAGTCTGTAGCTCAGGGCTTGGCCTCTGCTGTTGTATCCGCAGGAAATACAGGAGCCTATATGGCGCTTTCCAAGATGTTCCTTAAAACACTTGAGGGTGTGGATAGGCCCGCTATCGCTAAGATCATGCCCACAGCCAAAGGTAAAAGTATCGTTTTGGACTTAGGAGCAAATGCTGAGTGTAAAGTAGAGCACCTCGTTCAATTTGGTGTGATGGGAGCTGCACTTGCAGAGTACTCGGGCATCCATAAAGAGCATGAAAAACCAACCGTTGGCCTTTTAAATATTGGATCTGAAGCTTCTAAAGGTCTGTCTCAACTCAAAGAAACCGCTGAGATTCTCGCTCAACATGTGAATTTTCACGGTTTTATCGAGGGTGATGATATCACAGCTGGCACAACGGACGTTGTTGTCACGGATGGTTTTTCAGGAAATGTGGCTCTCAAGGCTATCGAAGGAACGGCACGCCTTATTAAATTTTTCCTAACGGAAGCTCTTTCATCCCACCCTACTGGAAAACTTGGATACTTTATTGCAAGAAAGTCATTTCATACTCTTTCCATGCGTATGGATCCACGTCTTTACAATGGTGCTATTCTTTTAGGTCTCAAAGGAATTGCTGTGAAGAGTCATGGGGGCACCGATGCAGTGGGGTATGCTGAAGCTATAAAAGTGGCTCTTGGTCTTGCTACTGATCATAAAAACCCCCTTGAAGACAAGACCGAACTAAGCTTTAATCTCACCATTCAAGAGCGCATTGCTCAACTCGCAGCTGCTTAAGAAAACCTGGGCGAGAGAATCTCAGCACACTGGAGAATTTGGGACATTTTATGTTTGCATCGCAAATCGTCGGCATTGGGGCATACCTCCCTAAAAAAGTTGTTAGCAACAATGATCTTACTAAACGGTTGGATACGTCTGATGAGTGGATAGCATCACGTGTTGGTATTAAGCAGCGCCATATCGCAGCTGAAATGGAATTCACATCTCATCTCGCAATTCAATCTGCCCGGAAAGCATTAGACAATGCAGGCCTGTCTCCTGATACGATAGACCTTATTGTCGTTGCGACCACCTCCCCTGACTATACATTTCCTTCCACAGCTACTCTTGTTCAAGCAGCGCTTGGCATCCCCCCCTGCCCTGCTTTTGATGTACAAGCCGTTTGTTCAGGCTTTGTCTATGCCTTGAGTACGGTAGATAATTTTATACGTTCAGGTCAAAGCAAGTGTGCTCTTGTGATTGGTGCTGAAACTATGTCTCGTCTTGTCGATTGGAATGACCGTAGTACGTGTGTTTTATTTGGCGATGGCGCAGGAGCTTTTATCCTTACATCCGTTTCAGAAGATACGCCTTCTCGAATTTTGGGCACAAAACTTTATGCCGATGGGGCTTTTAAACAAGCACTTTACACACAAGGGGGGCCTAGCCAAAGATTCTTCGGTACTCTCGTGATGAATGGGCGTGAAGTTTATAAACATGCCGTGGTGAATATGGCAAAGGCAATTGATGCTGTTCTTGAAGAGTACAGACTGACATACAGCGATATTGACTGGATTGTCCCGCACCAAGCGAATCAGCGTATTTTAGAGAGTCTTGCCGAACGTCTTACGTTACCTATAAGTAAAGTGGTTTCCACAATAGCGTATCATGCCAATACGTCCGCGGCAACTATTCCTCTTGCCTTCCACACAGCGATCCAAGATGGGCGTATTCAAAAGGGGCATACCATTGTTATGCCTGCCATGGGAGGTGGATTTACTTGGGGTGCAACGCTCCTTGTCTATTAAAATGTCATAAAAAGAATTCTCTTTTCTGCTACGATCAAAGGCGAAAAATGAGAACAGGTGTCAAAATGACTGCAGATCTTTACCGTACTTTTTTAGATGACTTATTTTGCGCGATAACAGTGCAAGACCTTGAAAAGCTGCGCATTCATTATTTGGGTAAGCAGGGGCTTATTACAGGAGAACTTAAATTTCTTGGAACGATGGACCCTGAAAGCCGTAAAGCCAGGGGAGCTGAACTCAATCGTTTACGTGATGCATGCCAAGAAGCTCTTCATGGAAGAAGAGTTCAGCTCGAAGAAGAAGATCTTCAACAAAAGCTTGAGCAAGAAAAAAAAGATATGACATTGCCTGCCCTTCCTTCTCAGCATGGCACCCACCATCTTATAACACATACGTTGCGAGAGATTGTGCGGTATTTTGAGTGTTTTGGTTTTTGTGTCGGAGAGGGACCTGATATTGAAACGGAGGCGTACAACTTCAACGCGCTCAACATTCCAGATCATCATCCCGCACGTCAAAATCATGATACTTTTTATGTGGAAGGCGATGCTCCTCTTCTTCTGCGCACCCACACATCAACAGTGCAGGTTCGCACTTTAAAAAAGCATGCTCCCCCTCTTCGTATTCTCGCTCCGGGTCGTGTTTATCGCGCGGACTATGACGCAACGCACTTGCCTATGTTTCATCAGATGGAGGGGTTTGTCGTGGAAGAGGGTATTCATTTAGGACATCTTAAGGGATGCTTGATTGATTTCTGCCGCGTGTTTTTTGGAAAAGAAGACCTCAAAGTACGTTTTCGCCCCAGTTTTTTTCCTTTTACTGAGCCTTCCTTTGAAATAGATATCTGTTGGGGCGAGGACCGTTGGCTAGAAGTCCTCGGATGCGGGATGATTCACCCGAATGTGCTACGTAATGTGGGTCTTGATCCAGAAAGGCACCAGGGCTTTGCCTTTGGTATGGGCATCGAGCGTTTCGCTATGTTGAAACACGGTGTGGCGGATATCCGCAACTTTGTGAGTGGAGACCTGCGTTGGAACCGCCAAGAAGGAATTCCCTCTGCACTTGCAGGGCTAACGTTCTAGTATATGACGAATGGATATGAAGAATAAATTGAGATAGATTCCAAACAGAACTGAGAGACCTATGACGATTGATTATAAAAGCACTATTTTCCTTCCTAAAACAGACTTTCCTATGAAGGCCCAGTTGGCTGAACGAGAGAAAGACTCTATTGAGAGATGGAACAAGATCAATCTGTACCAAGCGATTCGTGCGAAAAGCAAAGGAAAGGAGAAATTTGTCCTTCACTTCGGTCCCCCCTATGCTAATGGCCATATTCACATAGGCCATGCACTATCAGAAGTACTGAAGGATATTACTAACAAAATCAAACAGATGCAGGGTTTTGATGCACCTTTAGTGCCAGGGTGGGATTGTCACGGCCTTCCCATTGAGTGGCAGATTGAAAAGCAATATCAGGCGAAGGGCAAATCTAAGGATGACATTAATGCTGTCGAATTCCGCCAAGAATGCCGCGCCTTTGCATCCCACTGGGTGGAAGTACAGAAAGAAGAATTTAAACGCCTGGGTATTATTGCCGATTGGGACCATCCGTACTCTACCATGGATTACTCCTCTGAAGCAGATATTGTAGCGGAGCTGGGCAAGTTTTTAATGAACGGTACGCTCTATCGAGGGATGAAGCCTGTTTTGTGGTCAGTTGTTGAAAAAACAGCCTTAGCTGAGGCGGAAGTGGAGTATAAAGACCACGTTAGTGATGCCATCTATGTGGCTTTTCCCATTGTGCGAACAGATATTGCAGCGCTCGATGGAGCTTTTGCCGTGATTTGGACGACAACCCCCTGGTCTTTACCAGGAAACCGAGCCATTGCTTACGGGCACTTTGACTATGTCATTGTGGATATCCGAGGAAAGAAATATCTTGTTGCACAAACCTTGATGGAAGAAACCCTAAAAACTATGGAGAGCCTAGGAGACTACCATGTGATTGGTCATGTAAAAGGGGAAAATTTACAGCATACAATTGCACACCATCCACTCCATCACCTAGGTTATACCTTCGATGTACCTTTTTACTTTGGCGAGCATGTGACGACAGAAGCGGGAACAGGTCTTGTTCATACGGCTCCTAGTCATGGTATAGAGGACTTTATACTTGGCCAAAAGCATGGGCTTCCTGTTCCAAACACTGTGGGGCCTGATGGTGTGTATACCCATGAAGTACCCGGCTTTGAAGGGCTTCATGTATTTAAGGCCAGTGCTTCCCTCATTGAAGCTCTTAAAGAAGTCAAGGCCCTTCTTCACCATAGCAAAATTAGCCATAGTTACCCTCACTCCTGGCGATCGAAGGCACCGCTTATTTATCGTGCCACCCATCAATGGTTCATTGATGTGAAGCAGATACGAGACAAAGCACTAGAGGCTATTGCCCAAACACGGTTTATTCCTGAGCAGGGACGCCATCGTATTCAGGGCATGGTGGCCAGTCGTCCTGACTGGTGCATTTCAAGACAGCGTGCGTGGGGCACGCCACTGACTCTTTTCGTTCACAAACAAACGGGAGAGCTCTTGCGTGATGAGGCTGTCCATGCCCGTATTGTGGATAAGATCAAAGAGCACGGTGCCGATGTATGGTTTACTACTCCTGCTCAGGTGTTCCTGGGGGAGCGATACCATGCGGAGGATTATGAGCAAATCATGGATGTTATTGATGTATGGTTGGATTCTGGGTGCACTCATGCCTTTGTTCTTGAAAAGCGCCCTGAGCTTAAGTGGCCAGCAGATCTTTATTTAGAAGGTTCTGATCAGCACCGTGGTTGGTTTCAGTCATCCTTATTGCATAGCACTGCAACAAGGGGCCGTGCACCTTACGACATGGTTATGACCCATGGTTTTGTGCTGGATGAAAAGGGCTACAAAATGTCTAAGTCCCAAGGAAATGTGGTAGCACCAGAGGATGTCATTAAAGCCTATGGTGCTGATATTCTGCGGCTGTGGGTTGCCTTGGTGGATTACCGCGATGATGTGCGTATTGGAAAGGATATCTTGAAGCAATTAGAGGATATCTATCGCCGTTTTCGTAATACGCTACGCTATCTCTTAGGAGCATTATCTGGTTTTGATGCGTCGGAGTATATTGAGTATCGGGATATGCCTGAGCTTGAACGCTATATTCTCCACCATCTTTATACTTTGCAGCAAAGGATGGAAGATGCAGCAAAAATGTATGATTTTGCGGCTTTTTATTCAGAACTTCATACATTTTGCTCCTCTGATCTATCAGCTTTCTACTTTGATATACGCAAAGACAGTTTGTATTGTGACGATGTACACGGCACAAAACGCCGAGCGGTGCGCACAGTGATGGATCTCGTCTTCACTTGCCTGACGCGCTGGTTGGCCCCTGTGTTAAGTTTTACAGCAGAAGAAGCCTATCTCTTCCGTTATCCAAATACTGATGACAGCATTCACATGCACACCTTCATCGATCTCCCTGCTTTTTATAATGATGAGGTACTTGCGCAAAAGTGGGAAGGTCTACGCCATTACCGCCGTGTAATGACAGGAGCACTGGAGGTTGCGCGCGCTTCTAAACATATTGGCTCAAGCCTTCAAGGAAGTCTTAAAATTTATACAACGCCAAAGATCATAGGCCTGTTTGAAGGCATAAATATTGCCGAATTGGCTATTACGTCTTCAGCGATGATCAGCGAAGAGGACGTCCCGCCATCCCATGCTTTTCGTGCAGAAGATATTCTGGATATGGCTGTTGTTGTGGAAAAAGCAGAGGGGGGTAAATGTGAGCGCTGTTGGCATGTTCTACCTGAGGTTAAGACTAATCATGCCCTTTGTCAGCGCTGTGAGGGAGTGGTGATCTAACCGATCGCTGCTTTTCTCTCCTGAAGGCCAAAAGACGGAGACTTATTCAGATACTGACTTACATGGAATGAGAGTTCTTCTAATTGTTTGGTAAAAAAGTGGCCTGCATCAGCGATCATACGAAAATCAATCGCGATACCCCGCTGGTTGTTAAGCTTTACTGCAAGTTTTTCTACAGCAGCGGGTGTGACAATGGTATCGGCATTACCCTGAATGATCTGCCCTGAAACAGGACAAGGTGCAAGGAAATTAAAATCATAGCGATCTGCTGGGGGACTGACAGCAACGAAACCCCGCAGTTCAGGTCGACGCATTAAAAGCTGCATGCTTATCCATGCACCAAAAGAAAACCCTGCCACCCAGACATCCTGCGCATGAGGATTTATAGATTGTAACCATTCAAGAGCAGATGCAGCATCACTCAACTCCCCTTCCCCATTATCATAACTTCCCTGAGAGCGCCCTACACCACGAAAATTGAAGCGTAAAACAGTGAATCCTTTTCCAGCAAAGGTCTTGTAAAGGGTATAAACGACCTTATTATTCATCGTCCCTCCATGCTGAGGATGGGGATGAAGAATAAGTGCTACAGGCGCTTTAGAATCCAGTGACTGTTGATACTTTCCTTCCAAGCGTCCAACAGCCCCTGCAAAAATAACTTCAGGCATGAAGTCTTCCCTTCCAAGTAGAATGCGTTCTGAGAAAAAGAACAGATAAGAAAATTAAGAAAAGAGAAGAATGAAGGTCTTTAATCTTGACTAATTTTATCAGAATTACTAGCATGAAACCATAAAGGACTGTTCTGCCAATGCTAAAATTGTTTTCGAAAAACTGCTGCATGAAGCGAGGTCCTACATGATGTATTCCGAGGTGACCTTATCATGTCCAAAAGTCAACACACCAGCTTTATTTTCACGATGGCTCTCCTGTGCGAGAGGTTCTCCGTTATTTTCCAAAGGATTCTTCCATGCGTGTAAGCACGAAAGCGCGTTATGCTGTGGCAGCTATGGCTGATCTTGCCCAATTGACAGAGCAAAAGCAGGTAAAAACGGTTGTTTTAAACGACGTTGCTGAGCGCCAAGAGCTTCCTATGGCTTATCTTGAGCAGCTATTTGCCAAACTACGCAAGGCGGGGCTTGTACGAAGTATGCGCGGAGCTTATGGTGGTTATACTCTTTCACGACCTTCGGAGGATATTTGTATCGCGGATATCATTTATGCTGTGGACGCGCCTGTCAAAGCAACCCGTTGCGAAAATCATTCACCCAATGGATGCATGAGCTCAGGGAAAAGGTGCCTGAGTCACCATCTATGGGAGGGGCTTGATACACTTGTTCATCAGTATTTTAGTCAGATATCTCTTAAAGAAATCAGTTTAGAATCCTCTGCTCCTTTTTCGTATATATTTAACACTACACCTGCCATTGAAACAGGTGCCCATGTATTGTGACTATAACGCCACAGCTCCTTTGCGCCCTGCTGTCAGGGAGGTTCTCCGCAGTGCCTTTGATTTTGTAGGAAATCCCTCATCCATTCATAAATATGGGCAAGACGTACGTTCGCATATGGAGAAAGCGCGTGAGAAGGTCGCAACATTCTTTGGATCTGCTCCCAAGAATGTTATCTTCACGAGTGGTGCGACAGAAGCCAATAATATGGTGCTAAGACAGCATCCAGGTCCTGTCTTAGTATCCGCCATTGAGCATGACTCGGTCTATATCTGTCGTGGGGATAGGCCTACAATTGAGGTTCATAGTAATGGTCTTATCAATCTCGATCATCTGAAAGACTGTTTGAAGTTTTTCTCATCAGACCCTTCTTCTGTGAATGGCTCTGTCATGATCGCCGTGATGGCAGCCAACAATGAAACAGGCGTCATTCAACCCCTTGATGATATCTTTGACATCGCTTCGACGTACAAAGCCCTTGTCCATGTGGATGCTGTCCAGGCCATTGGTAAGCATTTTTTTGACTATGCACGCGCCACGACGATCACTCTTTCAGGGCACAAGTTGGGTGCCCTCGCAGGCATCGGTGCTTTGATTAAAAAACCAGATTACCATCCTAAAGCTCTTATCGAAGGTGGCGGTCAGGAGCGTGGTTTCAGATCAGGTACTGAGAATATGATGGGAATTTTAAGCCTTGGCGCTGCCATAACGGATCTGCAAAATGATGATTGGAGTGCTGTAGAGGTGCTTCGCGATCGCTTAGAAGCGATGATCCTTGACGTTGCTCCCGAAGCCGTTATTTTCGGAAAAGAGAGTCCTCGTCTCCAAAACACGATCAACATCGCCATGCCTTTTGTCAAAAGCGACCTTCAGCTCATGCTTTTTGATCAAAAAAACATTGCTGTTTCCTCAGGCTCTGCCTGTTCGTCTGGCAAGGTCAAAACATCACGGGTTTTGAAAGCTATGAAGGCTGCCTCTTCACTAGTCAATCATGCTATCCGTATAAGCTTTGGCACTGATGTGACAGAGGACATGATTCACACCCTATTTACTGCGTGGTCTCAGATCTATAAGGCACATAGCACCGTTCAGGATAGAATTTCCACACGTCAGGAGGATATATGTCAAGCTGCAATGTAAGAAAAGCACCTGCATCAAACAAGAAGCAAATTTATCTGGATTACCAAGCCACAACGCCCTGTGATCCCCGTGTTGTTCAAAAGATGCTTCCGTATTTTACGGAGCATTTTGGCAATCCGCACTCATTGAATCATGCCCATGGATGGGTAGCGGATGAGGCTGTTGAGAAGGCCCGCGAACAAGTAGCGTCAATGATAGAAGCGAATCCCAAAGAAATCGTCTTCACAAGCGGGGCAACCGAATCGAATAATCTCGCCCTTCAGGGGGTTGCAAGTTTCTACAAAGAGAAGAAAAATCATATTATCACTTGTTCAACGGAGCATAAATGCGTTCTTGATACCTGCCGTCATCTTGGACAACAAGGCTTCGAGATGACGTATCTGCCCGTGTTGACAAATGGGTTGATCGACTTAAACGTCCTGGAAAGCGCTATAAAAGATACGACCTTGATGGTCTCTATTATGGCTGTAAACAATGAAATTGGTGTGATTCAGCCCATTGCTGAGATTGGCAAACTCTGTCGCGAGCATGGAGTGTTTTTTCACACGGATGCAGCCCAAGCTGTGGGCAAAATCCCTCTCGATGTTTGTGAAATGGCGATTGACTTGATGAGTCTTTCAGGACATAAACTCTATGGTCCTAAAGGAATTGGCGCTCTCTATGTGCGTCGTAAACCTCGTGTACGGTTGAATTCAATTATCCACGGTGGGGGTCAAGAGCGGGGTATGCGCTCAGGAACCCTCTCTCCTGCACTGTGTGTGGGTTTGGGCGAGGCTTGCTCCATCGCAGTCGCAGAGATGGTTACTGAGAGCGAGCGGCTCTTAAGACTGCGCAATAAACTCTATAAGGGCATTTCCATGAATATTTCTGATGTCTTTGTGAATGGTGATTTAGAAAAGCGTCTTCCTGGTAACTTGAATATGAGTTTTGCTTATGTTGAAGGGGAAGGGCTTATGGGAGACCTCTCAGACTTATCTCTATCATCCGGTTCAGCGTGTACATCTGCATCCTTGGAACCCTCTTATGTACTGCGGGCGCTTGGTGTGACTGAAGATTTAGCACATACATCGCTTCGTTTTGGCCTTGGCCGCTTTACAACAGAAGAAGAAATTGACTACACCATCCATCGGGTTGTAAGCGCCGTAGAACGTCTGCGTGAGATGAGCCCACTCTATGAGCTTGCTAAAGAGGGGATTGATCTCAACCAAATCCAATGGGATGCTCACTAGAGTAAAATTAGAAAAGGAATTATCATCATGCAATACAGCGATAAAGTTCTCGATCACTTTCAAAATCCCCGCAATGTCGGTTCCCTTGACAAGAATGCTCAAGACGTTGGTACAGGCCTTGTAGGGGCTCCTTCTTGTGGCGATGTCATGAAACTGCAGATCAAAGTAAACGAACAAGGTATTATCGAAGATGCGAAGTTCAAGACATTTGGCTGTAAATCGGCCATTGCCTCATCATCTCTTGTCACCGAATGGATTAAAGGCAAAACCCTCGACGAAGCTGAAAATCTTAGAAATGTTGATATTGCCCATCATTTAGCGCTGCCTCCTGTGAAAATTCATTGTTCTGTTTTGGCAGAAGATGCTATTAAGTCCGCTATTGGCGATTTAAAGAAAAAGCGCGAACAAACATAAGGAGTGTGTCGTTATGAATGCCCCGTTAACAATGACTTCTGCAGCTTTAGAGCGTGTCAAAATCCTTCTTAAAAAGCGCAAGAGATCGGCCATTGGTATTCGTATTGGTATAAAAACAAAGGGGTGCTCAGGGCTGCAATACATTCTTGAGTATGCTGAACAAAAAACCCCTTTTGATGAAGAAATCATACAAGAAGACGTCACACTTTTCCTTGATCCCAAAGCAGTTATGTTCCTCTTGGGCACGGAGATGGACTTTGTGGATGATACGTTGCAATCAGGGTTTGTTTTCAATAACCCCAATGAAAAAGGTAAATGCGGTTGTGGAAAATCCTTTCATGTCTAATGCGTCACACCTTACAGTTGTCAACCCTTTCGAGATTTTTGGTCTTGATCCAAGCTTTACGCTTGATCTCAAAGCTTTGGATAGAGCGTATTTTGAGCTTCAAAAACACTACCATCCCGATAAAAAAATTCAGACAAGGTCTACTGAGAAAGACTTAGTCACACCCAATCCCCTAGGGATGGAGGATCACACCGTCGAATTAAACGCGAGTGTGATTAATGCGGCGTATCAAACACTCAAAAATCCTGTGAAACGTGCTGAAACCCTCCTCAACATCCTCGACATCCCCGTTCCTGGGCAAAATGGTGAAACAATCGGTACCGAGATTATGCTTTTGGATATTCTCGATTTTCAAGAGACCATTATGATGTGTGAAGACCACGAACAAGCCTTAGAAGTCATGAACGACCTTAATGAACACTTTAGTGAAGAACAGCACGCCTTTGCAGAAGAGTTCGACCGGGGCCGCTTTGAAAGTTTGCCTGAAATTTATATCAAGCTTAGTTATATTGATCGCCTTCGAAAGCAAGTCTCTGAAGTCGAACAACAGCTTTTTAAACGCACATCACGTACGCACTAGGCTCCTTCCATGCTCCTTCAGATTACTGATCCCTTTGATGATGCTCCAAACGCCCTCCACGATACGAAACAAGGGGAGACTCTTGCCGTCGGGATCGATCTCGGTACGACAAATTCTGTTGTAGCCTATGTCAAAGATAATCAACCTATCACACTTAGCCTCAAGGGAAAACGCCTTACCCCTTCTGTTGTCTCTTTGAAGGATAACCAGCTCTCTCTCCTAGAAGGAACTGAAGACGCTCCAACAGATGTTATTTTTAGATCAACAAAACGCTTGTTCAGTAATCCAACACAAAAACTTTTTCAGACAAAAGAAACGCCTCTCACGATTGCCACATCTCTTTTAAGATATGTAAAAAATGAAGCAGAAAAAACCCTAAATACAGAAATTATACAGGCTGTGATTACAGTCCCAGCTTACTTCGACGAACTCGCCCGCCAAGCGACAAAGCGTGCAGCAGAACAGGCTGGCTTCACAGTCCTTCGCCTGATTGCAGAGCCCACGGCAGCAGCTTTGGCTTATGGTCTTGAAAGGGGTGTGGAAGGCATTTATGCTGTTTTTGATATGGGTGGAGGTACGTTTGACTTTTCTTTGCTCAAGTTACAACGCGAGGTTTTTCAAGTTCTTGCCACGGGTGGGGATACTTTTCTTGGCGGCGATGATATAGATGAAGCCATTTGTCAACATTGCAATGTGTACGATCTCCCATCTGCACGAGCGCTTAAAGAGTCCCTTGGCACCTTAGGGAGTGCTGAAGTCCTGGGACAACGACTCACGAAAGATGAGCTCAACACACTTTCACAGCCTTTTATTCAAAGGGCCTTAGACGTTTGTACAAACGTACTGCGCGACGCAGATTTAAACCCTCGCCAGATAGAAGGTGTTGTACTTGTCGGTGGATCAACGCGCCTTCAATGCCTTCAACAGGCTGTAGAAAAGTTCTTTGGTAAACCGCCTCTGACAAATATAAATCCCGATGAGGTTGTCGCCCATGGTGCAGCACTGCAAGCTCATGCACTTACCCAAGGGTCGAGCACGCTTCTTCTCGACGTAACACCCCTGAGCCTTGGTATCGAAACTATGGGGGGACTTGTTGAAAAAATTATTCCACGCAACACACCTCTCCCTTGCCGCGTAGCACAAGACTTTACGACCTCTATCGACGGGCAGACGCATCTCGCTATTCATATTCTTCAAGGAGAGCGAGAGTTTGTAAAAGATTGCCGTTCTCTTGGCCGTTTTGTCCTTAAAGGAATTCCTCCGATGCCCTGCCATACACCCCGCATCCGCGTGAGTTTTCAGCTGGATGCTGATGGGCTTCTCAGCGTCAGTGCCATAGAACAGACAACAGGGCAGTGTCAAACATTGGATATAAAACCCTCCTCCATTAGTTTGGATCATCACACCTTAGAAACCATGATTTCCGACGCAGCAAAGCACAGCGCAGAAGATATAAGAGCACGATTGCTTGCCCAAGGCAACAAAGACGATCTCCCCTCCCCTTAGATGACCTTACCTTTAAATGACCCCACCTTACACTAAGACTCTTCTTTACCCATCACGGAGTTGTTGTGGGAGGACGCGTCGATGTATGTCATGATATCTTCCACCGTACTATGGGAAAAGTCCTTGTGATAGTCACGCGTCACTTTTGGCAAGAGATGAGGCGAGAGGCGTCCCCTTAACTCACTCAGCAGTCTTGGGGGACAGCAGAGATATAACTCATCGAAGGCATCATAATGCTCGTTGAGATAACTGGTAAGATCGAGAATAAACTCCACCTCTCGCGTTCCACGCCAATCTCTTGGGTCATAGGCATGATGTGCTGAAGTAGCGCTTTCAAAGACACGACCCGGTCTATCCCGACCATAGGGTCGACAAGATTCATGGGATGACTCAAAGCAACCAACTTGAAACAACGGTCCGAGGGGTAATTGGCGCTCAAAGACCCTCGCCTTTCCTCCATCGCTCACAACAATCCAAGCGTTACGACGACGCATGATACACTCCCATCAATGGGTACCCTATCTTATAAATAAAGGTTCAAATAAATCTAAACAACGTGAGAAAATAAATGTTTTTTATGCGAAAATATGAAAAATAACATGAAAAAGATAGGCTAGGACGTCGTCAATCTCTCCCTCCTTTGTTACCGCGTCTTAGGTTCTCTTTCCAATGGGAAGCTCTGCCAAAATAATAAACCGCCTTGGAAAGATGTTCCTTATAAGAAGAAGGGTCAATCACGGGTACTTCCCTCTGATAAAGAGTAAAGTCTTTCACTGGTTTTAAAACAGTTAATGTTTCATCCTCAAGATAACCAAGTTTTTGAAAATTACTGATAAAGGCTCGATGAGGATTCTTCTCCAAAATATTCACTGCAAAGTCACTCTGAAAAGGAATACCGAGGATCCCCATAACAGTCACGGGTATATCAATTTGACTCGCCAGAATGTCAATCACCTTGGGCTTAAGAAGCTTTGGGGAATAGATGAGGCATGGAATATGATGCTTATCGGGTGTTACTTCAAGGCGACCTGTTGTCCCATGAGTATGATCTGCAATAAAAACGAAAACGGTATGAGGGAACCACGGCTTTGCTTTTGCTTGCTCAATCAATTGTCCCACAGCATAATCAGCATACTTGACGCCCCCTGCGCGCCCTGTCACTTTGGGTTCTAGATCGATTCTGCCCTTAGGATATGTATAAGGACGGTGGTTGGATGTTGTAAGAGCAATACACATGAAGGGTGTCTTTTTCGCAAAGGCTTTGTCAGTCTCGGAGATCACTTTTCTAAACAGGTCTTCATCACACATCCCCCAAGCATTTTCAAAAGATATTTCCTCTTTACCAAAGTGCGCAGAATCCACAACATCAAACTCATTGTGAGAAAAAAAATACCCCATGTTATCGAAATAACTGTTTCCACCATAGATAAACCGCGTTATATAGCCTTGTTCTTTAAAGGCAAAACCAATGGATTTGAGATTTTCATTTTCCGGGCGTTTGACAATAGATTGTCCCGGTGAGGGGGGTGTTGCAAGCACAAGTGCTTCAATGCCTCGCACTGTTCGTGTACCTGTTGCATAGAGCCTTGTGAAAAAGAGGGATTCTTTGGCAAGTCTATCAAGATTGGGGGTGAGATTATCCTTATTTCCAAAACTAGCCATAAATTCAGCACTCATGCTTTCCATCAATACAAAAATCACATTATGTCCTTGAACTCTTGGACTTTCTGATTGAGTGCATGGAGTAGGTTTAAAAGATTCTATTCCCTTTTGCTCAAGATCTTTTTCTGTCAAGTAGAATTGGTCGTAGGAAAGAGTATTGTTAAAGAAAGCTGCAAAGAATGAAAAAATACCATTTTGTGCGACCTCACGATGGATCTGTGAAGAAAGTGTCGAGAGGACTTTCTGGGGAGCCATTGTATAAAAGGCTCCTGATGTGATCGCCACTGCTGCTACTAATCCCATACGTAACTTCCATCTCGGCACAGGCATAACCCTTTCCTTATCAAGCAGCCGCATAAGCATAACAACAACGATGAGCACAAGGAAAATAGCACCAAAAAGAAAGGGAAGGTTGTAGGACTCCTTAATATTGCGAAATACTTCATGTGTATAGACAAGATAATCAACAGCAATGAAATTGAAGCGTGCAGAAAACTCCTCCCAAAAAATAACCTCGGCCATGGAAGTAAAAAGAATTAAAAAAACAAAAACGGCAAAAATACTTTGCTCCATGCCCCTATGAAAGGGTGAAACTTTTTTATGTTGAGGCACACATACGAGGTAAAGCGCAACTGGAATCAAAAAGAAACTGAGAACAGTAAGATCAAAAACGAGACCTATCCCAAAAATTTTTAGGATCTCTAAAAACCTAACATGGTTAGAACTGCTGCTATCAATAAGCAAAAAGAGGCGAACAAAAAATTCACATCCTAAAAAAAAATAGGTCGCTTTAGCAATATGCGACCAAATATATTTTAAACCATACATAATTTTATGCTTTCTTTTCAGAAAGATCAATCCGCGGATCCACCAGCATGTAGGACAGATCACCAATGAGATGGAGAAGCATACCCATCAAAGTGAACATATACAACGTACCAAACATTACGGGATAATCGCGACTCATAGCTGCTTCAAAACCAAGAAGGCCAAGGCCATCAAGGGAAAAAAGAATCTCAATCAAAAGAGAGGATGTAAACAAAATTCCAATAAATGCCGATGGAAATCCAGCAATCACAATGAGCATAGCATTGCGAAAAATATGACCGTAAAGCACTGCTTTTTCAGAAATACCTTTAGCCCGCGCACACAATACATACTGCTTATTAATTTCCTCCAAAAAAGAATTCTTCGTCAACAATGTCAACTTCGCAAAGCCTGCAATAACTATTGCTAAAATGGGAAGTGTCAGATGCCAAAAATAATCTATAATTTTGCTAAAGAGAGGCAAATCCGTAAACCCATCTGAAACAAGGCCACGGAGGGGGAAGATCTGAAGAAAACTCCCCCCAGCGAAAAGAATGATAAGAAAAAGTGCAAAGAGAAAACTCGGCACAGCATAACCAATAATCACCAGGAAACTTGTCCAGATGTCAAAAAGTGCCCCATCATGAACAGCTTTTCGAATGCCAAGAGGAATGGAAATGAGATAGACAAAAAGCATCGACCAAAGACCGAGAGAAATAGATACGGGGAGCTTTTGTTTCACCAAATCCACAACTCGCATATCCTTGAAATAACTCCTACCAAAATCAAACGTAAGATAATTTTTAATCATAATCCAAAAGCGCTCATAGGCTGGTTTATCAAAACCAAATTGTTTTTCCAATTGCCTAATAAACTCAGGATCAATCCCCTGGAGGCCGCGATAGCTTGAAGAGGGGTCAGCGCCTCCTCCGTGATCTCCAAAAGTATTCATAGCATCTTGGCCTGTGCCGCCAATACGGCTATCTGCGTCTAACGACTGACCACGAATCTTAGCAAGGATTTGTTGAATCGGTCCCCCCGGGGCCGCTTGAACAACAATGAAGTTGATAAGCATAATACCAAACAGTGTTGGGATCATGAGAAGAAGGCGTTTTAGAATGTAAGTACTCATGGGGTTTTATTCAATTTGCACATTTTTTGTCTTCAATGAATCACTTATTCATTCCTGTTTACTCTATTTCAGTCATCGTAGAAAGTGACACTTATGTTGTATCGACCTTAATCTCCGAGAAACCAGTTCATCAATTTCTTCCACCAAGGCGATTGTTGATACAGCGATGCTTTTTCATCCTGCTGATTCTCTTTCACTGAGGGAAATGAGACTGTATCTCTCGAAGGCTGATCTGTTACCACTCCTTTTTCGGCAGCATCCTTTAACCACCATGTTTCTAACGTTATGGTCATGTATTTAGGGGACGTTTTGGGGCGAGCAAATTGTGACCAGTAGACAACATTGATCTTATTCATATACCATGCAGGGATCATATAATAGTTATGGATAAGCAAGCGATCGAGAACACGCATGTTCAATCGTAACGCCTCAAAACTCTCCGCTGTAATAATTTTCTCAACAAGCTTATCAACAGAAGCATCCTTGATACCCCATTTATTCATCGTACCCTTCTGATTCACAGAAACCGATGTGAAATAATCCCGAAGCTCGTTACCAGGAGATACGGATACAGGAAGCCCACCGAGGATCATATCAAAATCACAAGCATCCAGACGCTCTTGATATGCCGCCACATCTATAAAACGGAGTTTCGTATTGATGCCAATACGCTTGAGCGTTTCAATATAATGGCTTAGGGTGCGTTCATGGCTTTTATCGTAAATAAGCACCTCAAACGTCAGCTGCTTTCCTTTCTTATTGACAAGCCTTTGACCTTTCACCGTCCACCCTTCTTTCCCAAAAAGCTTAAGAGCTTCTGCTGAAATTTGGCGTAACACCGTTTCATTCATATACATGGGGAGTGAAAAAGCACCTGCATATTCGGGTGCTGTCTTACTATCAACCCCAAGTTGTTCGAGCAGAGTCAATTCTTGGGGTCCTGCACTGCCAACGGCAACAAAATCAGAATTTGGGAAAAAACTCAAGTTGCGCTGATACATGTTGAAAAATATATTCTTATTGATCCACTCAAAATTATAGAGAAGTGTCAGTGCCTTGCGCACGTTCTTATTCTTAAAGATCTCCCGGCGGGTGTTGAAGAAAAAGCCATAAATCCCTATGGGCATGGAATGTTCAAGCTGATCCATGACAACCCTACCCTCTTTAACAGCTGGAAAATTGTAAGCCGTCTTCCACAGCTTTGCACTGTTTTCAATACGCCAATGAATCTGCCCCGCCTTGAAAGCTTCGAAAAGAGCATTGGTATCTCGAAAATACAGATGCCTCACCCTATCGAAGTTATGTTGACCCCTTTGAGAGGGAAGATTCTCACCCCACCAATTCTTTATACGCCGGTAAGTAATGGAATGCCCTGGATCAATGGAAGCAACCTCATACGCTCCTGCCGCAGGGGGAGCTGTTAAGGATGTTTCAGAGAACGCGTGCGCTGTATAAAACTTTTTGCTCAGTACAGGGATCTGACCCAAAATGAGAGGAAGCTCTCGGTTCTTATTATACTTGAGAGTGAAGACTACCTGGTTTGCACCTACACTCTCTGCCTTTGCCACATCGCCATAATATGTTTTGTAGATAGGCATCCCTTCATCACGCAAGATGTTGAAGGAGAAGATAACATCTTCTGGTGTGATTTTTTCACCATTGTTAAACTGAGCTTTCGGGTTAAGGGTAAATGTGACTTTAAGCCCATCAGCGCTAACCTTCACATCCTCAGCTACATAAGCGTAAGCTGTGTTAACCTCGTCATAAGAAGGTGCAAGGAGCGTCGCCGTTGTTCCTGTGATTCCTGCGGCTGAAATACCTTTGATGATATAAGGGTTCAACGAATCGAATGTTCCCATGGCGCCCAGGACAATTTCCCCACCCTTAGGAGCCTTAGGATTCACATAATCGAAATGCGTAAAATTCTTAGCATATTTAAGGTTACCCCACGTCGAAAGGCCATGATCAGCTCCCACAGAGCTAAGCAATGCCAAAACAGGACATGCGACCGCAAGAAGAGCGAGTGTTCTTATAAAATAAGATGATGTTTTTAGAAAAAGATGCGCTTCTTTCCCCATGGCCCCTTCAACACCAGTAGAATCCTCCCTTGAACCCTAGAGGATTCGATGCATCGGCGCAATTCATTTCGGTGATTTTAAAGCCTATAGCAGAATGAGGGAATGGAAGGGGGAAAAGCTTTAAGATATGTTGTCATTAAAGACAGAGCGCGTAGAAAACGATCCCCCGGGCTCCTTATTGACAAATTCGATTCGAAGAGTTTACTTATTTGTTTCCTTTGATTGCTTTATTTTCTTTTTCTCAGGTTCTTGTACCGTAGGATCTTCCGCTGTAAGGTCTATTTCGCTGGCTTTGTGTTTTTTACCATCCGACAATGATGATGCAGTGGAGTCTTGCGCTGCCGCAGTTGCCTTTTGCTTGTTTTTAGGACGACGACTCGATGAATGTTCAGACGTATTTGCTGAGGACGATGACGCACTCGTTGTTGTTTGAGGAGTATCTATACTATTGTCTTTGTTTTTTCTCCTTCAACTTAAGCAGTTGCTCTCTGAATATCTCTAAAAATACACAGTAAAATTTAAAATTACTGCTTGTAGCTTTTATTTTATCGGTTGCAGTCTTGATCCCTTCTAAAGATTCCTCACAGTTTTCGTATCCATGATTGATTATTAATTCCGCTATCATGGCATTCATGTCTACTTTCACGTAGCCTCTGCCCCTCCCAATCTTATCGTCATCAGGCCCATAATCTTCATGGGCCAGCAAATGACTTATAATCTTTGTCCACAAACCTATTATAGGTGGGGATACTTTTCTCCACGCATCTACTCTTTCTTCACCATGCGTACCTTTCTCTATGAATTCGATAACATCATTATCTACTTAAGTATCTTTTCATGATTACGTATGATAGAATTGAGGATAGGCCTTAGATCATTAAATCTTCTTTTTTCCTCATCGCTAGGGCTAAGGGATTTCACTTACTTTTTTCCGAAACTCTAGTACTTTTGCTTTTTTCTCAAGATCTAGGGGATTTTGAACCTGTTTTGTCTGTCTTTGGGTGGACGAAGCACCAGGCGCCGAGCTGGATTGTTGTGGGACGGACACAGGACGAGGTGGAACGACAGGCTCAGGACGTTCCACAGACCTTGAAACGGGGTGGAATGCCGAGACTGTGACTGCTGGCAACGGGAACTGGAGTTGTTGATGCGTTGAACTCACACGGGTTTTGACGTCACTACTCTCAAATCCTCTAAGTCTTTCATTCATTTCATTAAGCACGTTTCCAAAGTACTGCATGCTCTTAGCCACATAGAACTTAATCTCGTTTATCTCTTTCGCAAGGTCAAGAACCGATGTGTTCCGAGGAATAGTGTGTGATTGCGTTGTTGATAAAGGCGTGTCAGAAGGCATCTCATCTTCCACATTAATTTCCGCAGCTTCCGTACTAGGAAGAGTAGGGCGATCAGCGTCATCCAGCTCGGTATTATTTATGGGATGATTGAAGAGATTTCTTCACAGCTTTACCACGATCCGTTAGATCATCATCACTAGCATAGATGGAAAGAGGCACGCAAGACATCAACAAAAATATTTTTTCATAGGAATCTTACTTTCTTAAAATTTTCAAGAAATAGAATAATAACTGTCTCTTATGGGAATATCAAGAAACAAAATTTCAATATTTTTCTCATGTTATACCTTTCTTGAAAAGAATAGGCCCTTTGATTACATTGTGAGGAGATTTAAAATGGTGATTCAGGTGTTATAAAATGGTGCAGTCTTTCCAGCAAATTATTCTGAAGCTCCAAGAATACTGGGCAGATTATGGGTGTGTAATTTTACAGCCCTATGACATAGAAATGGGAGCAGGTACTTTCCACCCCGCAACAACACTGAAATCCCTTGGACAAAAACCTTGGAATGCGGCCTATGTGCAGCCATGCAGGCGCCCTAATGACGGTCGTTATGGTGAAAATCCCCGCCGTACGCAATATTATTATCAGTTTCAAGTGATTCTCAAACCAGCACCAGAAAATAGCCAGCAGCTTTATCTGGGTAGCTTGGATCACCTGGGTCTTGCTCTCGAAAACCATGATATGCGTTTTGTAGAGGATGACTGGGAAAGTCCAACGCTGGGAGCAGCAGGCCTCGGTTGGGAGGTTTGGTGCGATGGCATGGAAGTCACACAATTCACCTATTTCCAACAGATGGGTGGGCTTGCCTGTGATCCTGTATGTACAGAGATTACTTATGGTTTAGAGCGCATTGCAACGGTAATTCAAGGTGTAGACAATCACTTTGATATTGACTGGAATGGAGCAAAAGGGGATCGTAAACTCACCTATCGCGATGTCTTGATGGAACAAGAAAAGCAATTCTCAGTATATAATTTTGAGCATGCCAATACGGACGACCTCTTCAAAAACTTTGAAAAGCATTCTAAGGAGTGCATAGCACTTTTGGAACACAACCTTGTTTATCCTGCCTACGAACAGTGTATTAAGGCAAGTCATACCTTTAACCTTCTCCAAGCACGAGGGGTGATCAGTACAACAGAACGCGCTGGATATATTGGTAAAGTGCGCCATCTCGCCAAAGCATGCTGTGAGACGTATCTGGAAATGAATGCATAGAGAACGAAAAAAAGAGAGAGTGATAGGAATGAAAGAATGTGTATTTGAGATTTATGGTGAGGAGATTCCTGCACGTTTTCAAGGGCAAGCAGTAGAACAGTTGGAGATGCTGTTTTTAAAAAACTCTGCCAAGAATAATGTGAATACGCAAGGTTGTACAACGTACGTTACCCCGCAGCGCCTGATTATCCATGCTTACATAGCGAAAGAAATCCCTGAACAAACAGTTGAAAAGCGAGGTCCACGCGTGAGTGCGCCTGATAAAGCCCTGCAAGGGTTTTGTATAAGTGCGGGGGTGACATTGAATCAAGTGGTTGAGAAAGATGGCTATTACTGTGTTTCCTTCACCAAGCCTAGGCAGACCGTGGAGGAAATTTTACCAACACTGCTTGATGCGGTGATTCTCCAGATGCAATGGCCAAAGACTATGCGCTGGCCTCAGACCCCTACACCGTGGGTACGCCCTGTACGTCATCTCTTCGCCCTTTTGGATGGGAACCCCTTCGAGTGCTTTATTCCCTCTTTTAATCTTTTTACACAAGGCTACACCTTTGGTCACCGTTACCTAAGCTTGGAAAAGATTTATCCAACATCTTTTTCGGACTATCAAGAAAAACTGGGCCACGCGCGTGTGATTATTTGCACCGAGGAGCGGAAGCGACTAATCCTTAAATCCCTTGAAAAAGAAGCATCCGGCCATAACGTGACCCTCATTCTTGATAAGGGTCTTTTAGAAGAAAACGCCGGCCTTGTGGAGTACCCCGGTGTGTTTATTGGCAAGCTTCCTCCCAATCTCTTTAAAGCACCGGAAGAGGCCATCATAACGTCTATGCGTTTTCATCAAAAGTGTTTTGCCTTTCGAGGAAGCGATGGAAAGCTTGCACCCTTTTTCGCAGCGATCATTAATACCATCCCCAAAGATGGCGGTAAAGCTCTCACTCAAGGCTATGAAATGGGTATGCTTAAGGCTCGCCTGGAGGATGCGTGTTATTTCTATGAACGTGATCTAAAAATACCCCTTGCTGACTATCAACCTAAACTTGATACCATTATCTTTCATGAAAAGCTTGGAACGGTAGGCGATAAGATCCGTCGTCTTCACAAGGTAAAAGAAGCCTATGAGAAGGCTCTCGGCCTCAAAAATGAAGAATTTCTCTCCCGCGCTGTTGATTTATGTAAGTCTGATCTTCTCACACAAATAGTGGGAGAGTTTGCCGAGCTGCAAGGAATTATAGGCGAAATTTATGCACGTGCTCAAGGGGAACCTGAGGATGTAGCCATCGCTTTGAGAGAACATTACCAGCCTTTAGGTGTTTCTGATGATATTCCCATGCTCCCATTAAGTTACACACTGGCGCTCATGGACAAGCTGGATACCCTTACAGGGTTCGTTGGTCATGGCATCTTGCCCACAGGGTCGAGAGATCCCTTCGCACTACGCCGTGCAGCCCTAGGAGTGATTCGGATTATTTTAGACAATCAGTTGACCGTGAGCTTAAAAGCACTTATCACTGCCACCCACCGATCATATGGTACGTTAAGCTCACCCGTAATACAAGACCTCCTGGCGTTCTTTTATACACGTGCGGAATTTTATTTTAAGGAGCAGGGTTTTTCTTACGGTGTGATAAGAGCATGCATGCCCCCTATGTGTGAAGGGGGAGATCTCTATCTCTCAGCAATGCATTCGAAAATGCGTGCTTTACAGTCTCTGGTCATAACACCTATGGGTAAAGCATTGCTGGCAGGGTACAAGCGAGCAGCAAATATTTTTTCGGTAGAATCTGCTAAAGATAAAGGGTTGGAATATAATTTTGATGAAAATCTTCTTGTTCTCCATGCTGAAAAGTCATTGCATGTTGCACTTCAAAACGTTGATTCGTGTTGGGAAAAAGCGCCATCGGAGATAGAAAAATGCGACCTTCTTATATCGCTCAAAAGCCCCATCGATAGTTTTTTTGAGCATGTTATGGTTAATGATGCGAATCCCTTTATGCGCAATAACCGCTTAGGATTTCTACAGACTCTTCTTTCGCGTTTCCATAGATTTGCGGATTTTAGCTTTATGGATTAGCTGTACCAAGACATAAGCTTGACCTAAGGACAACCGCTCATCCCAGCTTTGAAACAACCTCTCAGCATTGATAAGCCAACAACAGCTGCTGTCTCCGCCCTTAAAATGAGAGGACCGAAGTCAAGAAAACTCATTCTCATCTCATAAAAGTATGCTTTTTCGGTGTCACTCCATCCCCCTTCAGGACCAATGATAAGGCAGGGTGGCTGAAGGGATTGTTCTTGGGCAAGGGGCTTAGGAGCCCCAGAAGAGTTTACAGAAGACCCAAAGCGCTCAATAGCGATGAAAGGATGCCACTCTTTTATTTGTAATAAAAAGGCATTAAGTGGTTTTTGTTCATAGAGTGTGGGCAGATCAAAGCGTTCACATTGTTGTGTCGCACTTGTCATCTGTTCAGAAATTTTATTGAAGTTCAGCCTATTTACTTGTGTAAATTCTGTATGCAAAGGAAAAAGATCAGTCACCCCAAGC
>CALBMH010000040.1 GCA_937896365.1 uncultured Alphaproteobacteria bacterium | reverse complement strand
AAAAAGGTTAACAAAGACTTAACGGGTGTGACATTCTCTCCCTCGCTCTTACAAAGATCGCAAAGATCCTGTCTCTTGTCATTCTTAGAGTGATCTGAGACAATGGCGCATAAAAGATAATAATACTATCTGACAATGATTCATCAATTTGAGCTTATTCAAAGGCTCAAGAATTATATCCCCGATCTTGACGAAGACCCTATTAATAAAGCCTATGTCTTTGCTATGAAAGCACACGGTTCCCAAGTGCGTGCATCGGGGGATCCTTACTTTTCCCACCCTTTGGAAGTCGCAGGTATCCTCACAGAAATGCGTCTCGACCCTGCGTCTATTATCACGGCTCTCCTCCACGATACTGTTGAAGATACCGTCGCCACACTCGACGATATACGTAAGCTCTTCGGTGATGAAATTGCCAATCTTGTCAATGGTGTCACGAAACTCTCGCGCTTAGAACTTCAATCCGAGGAGACGCAACAGGCTGAAAATTTTCGAAAACTCGTTCTTGCAATGTCTTCAGACATTCGCGTTCTCATTGTTAAACTCGCTGATCGCCTGCATAATATGCGCACTCTCCATCATGTAGAGAATAGTGCCAAAAGACGTCGTATCGCCCGTGAAACGATGGAAATTTATGCGCCACTTGCAGAACGCATTGGCATGCAGGGGGTCAAGGATGAGCTCGAAGACTTAGCCTTTGCAACCCTCAATCCCGAAGCACGCGAGTCAGTTCTAAGCCGCCTTCGCTACCTTCATGAAATAAGTGACAATCAAGTTGAGACGATTCTTTTTGAACTGCGTAAACTTTTTGATCGGCATAAGGCCGTTGCCTCCATCTCAGGACGTGAGAAAACACCCTTTTCCATTTGGCGAAAAATGCACATGAAAAATGTTTCCTTTGAGCAGTTATCGGATATCGTAGCTTTCCGTGTTATCGTAGGCGATGTGCTGCAGTGCTATCATATTTTGGGTATTCTCCACAGTGACTATTCTCTTATCCCTGGTCGTTTCAAGGACTATATCTCTACCCCTAAGAACAATGGCTACAGCTCTCTTCACACAGCGATCATTGGTCCTCTTAATCAGCGCATCGAGGTGCAAATCAAAACAAAAGAAATGCACGACATTGCTGAACTAGGTGTAGCAGCCCATTGGCAATATAAACAAGGTAGCTCCGTTGATGGAAAACAATATGCATGGTTAAGAGGGCTTTTAGAAATCCTTGAGCAAACCTCAACTCCCCAAGAGTTTCTTGAACACACCAAACTGGAAATGTTTCAAGACCAAGTCTTTTGCTTTACGCCTAAGGGAGATGTGATCGCTCTTCCTAAAGGCGCTACCCCCATAGACTTTGCCTATGCACTGCACTCCCACATTGGTAACCATACAGTGGGGGCTCGCATCAATGGAAAGCAAATGCCACTCCGTACGATCCTTCACAATGGTGATCAAATTGATATTGTTACATCTAAAACGCAAAGCCCCTCACCAACATGGGAGCGTTTTGCTGTCACAGGAAAAGCACGAGCATGCATCCGCCGTTACATCCGACAACAGCAGAAGAGTCAATTCTTCGAACTCGGAAAATCACTCCTACACAAAGCCTTTGCAAAAGAGAATATCACATATACGGATGGGAATCTTAAACTTGCCGCAGAACTTTTCCATCTGCCCACACTTGATGATCTCATTCTTGATGTAGGTCAAGGCCATCATAGTGGCAAAGATATTGCCGACGCTCTTAGCCTCAAGCTAAAAACACTTTCTACACCCAAGACAATGGATCAACATATTGAGCAAAAATTTGCCGGACCACGACCAGGTAAAACAACCAAGAGGACCCAAAACGATCCCAGTCTTTCCATCAAAGGACTCATCCCAGGCATGGCACTACACTATGCAGGGTGCTGTCACCCTATCCCGGGTGATAAAATTGTAGGCCTTGTCATGACAGGTAAGGGTATTCATATCCATACATTTGACTGTGACCATGTGATTAATTTTCATGAGCCTGAGCGCCTTTTAGATCTCTCGTGGAATGATCATCGTGAAGAAACATCACGTTTTGTGTGTCGTGTTTTCATCACATTTGTGAATAAACCTGGAAGCCTTGCAAGTATGACAACAATGATCTCTAATCAATCTGGAAATATCGCGAACCTCAAAGTCACACATCGCACACCCGAATTTTGGGATCTCTTCGTTGATATTGAAGTAAGGGATCAAGATCATTTAGACTCAGTGATGGCAGCCCTTCGTACAGTTCCCATTATTTCACACGTTGAGCGAAGCAAATGATCCTAGGAATCGGTGCAGACATAGTGGACTCCAGACGCCTCGAACGCCCGCTACGCAATCATTCTGAGCGTTTTCTTTCCAAGATTATGACAGAACAGGAAAGAATATACGTCTTGCACAGACTCGCTCCCCTTAAAATTTTTTTAGATGAAGAAAAGCATACACAGCGACTCAGTCTCCAGATTGCAAAAATTTTTGCAGCCAAAGAAGCTTTTGTCAAAGCTCTCGGAACAGGTTTCCGGGGAGGTCTTGGATTCTTAGATATTGAAATACAACGCAATGCACTGGGTAAGCCAACCTTTCAACTGCATTCCAAAGCACAAGAAGTGTTTCAAAATCTCATTCCTTTTGGCATGGAAGGACAAGTGCATCTGAGCCTTTCGGATGAATATCCCTATGCTCAGGCATTTGTAACTCTGAGTGCGTTTTAATACTGTGTTTGCTTCATATTTCACTTGAAAATTTTTTCCAAAAGACCTACATTTTGACCATTATCGGAACGTAGCGCAGCCTGGTAGCGCACTATTCTGGGGGGATAGGGGTCGTGGGTTCAAATCCCGCCGTTCCGACCATTTGTGTTGATCAACGCGATGATTCTTTTTTACGTACCTTTTCCAACGCTTGATGAAGCGCAACGGGTCGCAAGAATGGTTTTAGAAAATAAGCTTGCGGCTTGCGTTAATATCCTTCCCACGCGTCACTCTCTCTTTGTCTGGCCTGACCCACAAGGAAACCAAAAGCTGTGTGAGTGTGTTGAAACCATCGCACTTTTCAAAACAAGCAATGCTCAAAAACAATACCTTATGAAATTTATCGAGGAGAACCATTCTTACGAATGCCCAGCCATTTTGAGCTTTGAGTGCCAGACAAATAAGTCTTTTGAGACTTGGGTACTTGGTCAAGTATAATGCTCTGTTACCCTTGGCGAGAAACGGAAAGGGGCATTGAACTTTTTATAAGACTCACGGCAAAATCTTCTTATAACGGTGTGCAGGGTCTTTATTACGATAGCAAAGAACGCGCTTTTCTCAAAATAGCTGTCACCGCACCCGCCAGAGATGGTCTCGCGAATAAAGCACTACTTACGTTCCTTGGGGATAAACTGAGGTGCACACCCTCTTCCCTTGCCCTTATTAAAGGCCATACCGAGCGTTATAAAACGATTCTGATGACAGATTTTTCGCTTACCGTTACCGTTCTCCAGTTAAAACTCCTTCCTTAAACACTTTATTAACTTTTTCATCTTTTAATTAAAACTAAGGGTTCCCCCTTATGGGTTACGAAAAGATGACGTATTCGATTGCAATAATCATTCTCCTAAGCCTTACACATGGAGGCATTGATGATCTTTATGCCGATATGAGGGATGTCACGCAAAAAACGAGCCGTTCTCTTTATACGCGTATGACCTCTTCATCACATTCATCGCAGGACGCAACAACTCTTGATAACTATTCTCAAAGTGACGAAAATCCGGAGATTGAACAGGCTAACTTCACTCCTTCCAAGCATAATAAAGGCCGTCTTAAAACAAAAGAACGTGGCGAAAAAAAAGAACAACCGCACCATATTCATAAAGAAGACGAAGATTTAGAAAAAATTTCTTTAAGAAAAAAACCTCAATCTGTGCGCCATCCCAATACAAAAGCCATAGATATCTTGCACACAACCTTCAGCCATGAACTGCAAGCGGAAGATATCTTCCAAGAGACGCCCCTTACTCTCATTGGCCCTGAAAATGGGAGTATGCCATCGCAACATACGGGCTTCTTTTCTGACCATTAGTTCATGCATGTTTATTGAAAAAATTCTGTCAAATTAAGAAAATTTTAATAATTATTTGATGAAATGAATGTAAAGACAAATGAGATAGAGCAGGCATACTATGGTTGAAAGTCTACAACACAAGCTTGATCGAGTACGACCCCCACGCGTCCAAATTACCTACGATGTTGAAATTGGTAATGCCATTGTTATGAAAGAACTACCCTTTGTTATGGGGGTTATGGCTGACCTTTCAGGTAAACTTGCAGAACCTCTTCCTAAAGTAAAAGAGCGCAAATTTGTGGAAATTGATCGGGACAACTTCGATCATATCATGCAATCCATTCGTCCACGGTTGGCTTTGCGCACCGATAACAAAGTGAACCCCGCAGAAGAGCACATAAGTGCGGAACTTTTCTTTGAAACTATTTCGGACTTTGAACCCCTTTCCATTATCAAGCAGGTAGAGCCCCTCAATAAGCTTTACCAAGCGCGAATTCGCCTCAAAGACCTCATGACCAAACTAGATGGGAATGATGCGTTGGATGAGATGCTCAGAGAAATCATCACAAATCCTGATAAGCGCGCAGCCCTCAAAACAGAGCTTGGCCTTGACGACGCATCCACAGCAGGTCCAACCCCTTCTAACACACCCCCTGCACCCAGCGCATAGGAGCTAAAATTATGGCCGATACCCCCATCCTTGATGAAATGATGTCCAAAGGCAAGCTTGCCAGGGACGAAACACAGCAGGCATATGCTAAGGAGCTGGTAACAGAGTTTTTAAAAGAACTCATTGAACAGGGCGATAGTGCCCCCCACGACACGATTGCCTTCATTGCCCAGCGTATACAACATCTGGACGATATGATGACGGATCAGCTCAATGCCTTTATGCATGAACCTGAGTTTCAAAAACTAGAAGGGTCCTGGCGTGGTCTTCATTACCTTGTCATGAACACAGAAACAAGTACGCACCTAAAGCTGCGGATTTTGAATATCACAAAGCAAGAAATCTTGGATGACCTTGAGAAGGCCATCGAATTTGATCAAAGTGCTCTCTTTAAAAAAGTTTACGAGGAAGAATATGGCACCTTTGGTGGCCATCCCTATTCGTGCTTGATCGGTGACTATGAGTTCACACGTCATCCCATGGACCTGGAGCTTTTACAAAAGATTTCTCAAGTAGCTGCTGCCGCCCACGCGCCATTTATTACGGCAGCACATCCCAAACTGTTCGATCTCGACGTTTTCGAGCACCTGGGTGTGCCACGTGATCTTGCTAAAATTTTCGAAAGCTTAGAGCTTGTAAAATGGACATCATTCCGTGATATGGAAGATTCACGCTATGTCACCATGACACTTCCTCACACGCTCATTCGCATGCCCTACGGTGCGAATACGGTTCCTGCCGAAGGCGTTAACTTTGAAGAAGATGTTGCAGGAGCCGATAGCAGAAAATTCTGCTGGACTAATACAGCCTACATTCTTGGTGAGCGTATTACGAATGCCTTTGCTCATTATGGGTGGACAGCAGCCATTCGTGGGGTTGAGGGTGGTGGTATTGTAGAGGGGCTACCCGCTTACACATTCAAAACCACCGACGGCGATGTGGCCCTTAAGTGTCCAACACAGGTAGCGATTACCGATCGCCGTGAAAAAGAGCTTTCTGATCTAGGGTTCATTGCTTTGTGCCATTGCAAAGGAACAGACTATGCTGCCTTTTTTGGAGGACAGACATCGCAAAAGCCAAAGATCTATAATACAAGTGAGGCTAACGCCAATGCCAATCTTTCAGCACGCCTGCCCTACATTCTCGCAGCCTCGCGCTTTGCTCATTACATAAAGGTGATTATGCGCGACAAGATCGGCAGCTTCATGACCAAGGACAATGTGGCGAAGTACCTCAACACGTGGATCGCCAATTATGTGCTTTTGAACGATGATGCATCCCAAAGTGTAAAGGCAAAGTATCCACTTCGAGAGGCACGTATTGATGTGTTTGACATTCCTGGCAAACCTGGATCTTACACATCTGTTGTCTACTTACGTCCCCATTTTCAATTGGAAGAGTTGAGTGTGTCTATTCGTCTTGTGGCAACGCTTCCCCCCCCTGCAAAGTAAACGTGGCAATGTAGAGGTAGGAAATATTTTATAAAAGGAGAATAATTTCATGGCTATATCGGCATCGGCAATGGCAGCACCAAGCAGCAACAATTCCGGGTATCTCACCATCGGTTCTGTGGCCCTTGAAAAACCCGTTCTTGACATCAATGGAAAACCTTCTCAAAAGGCACCTGATTGGGTTGTTGAAATTGCGGGAGAGATTACAAAGGGAAACCTCGAAGGGTTCGAGACATACTCACAGCTTTTCGATTTTCATTTTGAATACAGTCGCACAACAGATGGTCATGTGGCCAATGAAATGTTTACCTCTGCCGCGATCGAGCACAGTGAAGTTTATATTCTCATTCCTGCTGGAACCTATACAGCCAAAATTCGCCAAGCCCTCAATACAGGAAAGCTTATTGATACTATTACAATTAAACGCCTTGGTAACATGACAGCTCTCAAAAAACCCCTTCAAGTACTCACATATAGTGACTGCCTTTTTACAAGAGCGGTACAAGATAAGGACTGGTTTGCTGTAGCATTTCGCTTTACAAAGGTCAAGGAAGAAAATATCGAAAATGCCCAAGCGGACGAGGGACAAGCAGGTCAGAATGTGAGTGAAATTGACTATTCAAAAGTCACCTCCGCGTAAAATCTAATAGTTAATCGTGACGAATTTCTGATGCATTATCCTTCTTCCTCCACCTACCTCCAAGAGCCTCAAAAACGCCCAGGTTCTTCTATTCCTATTTTTGAGCGGCTTGTGAATATTGATTCTGAGAATGTGGCAGAAAGACCTGTGCAAAAATTCTACGATGCCGCAGGGATAAAGCGCTCCATTGAGCGTGAACTTTGGCACCTTTTGGGCACTTATGTCAAAATTCGTAAGGAAGATTATTTGGAACTTTGCAAAGACCCCTTAAATTATGCTTTAGCGGGTATGTATGGCATTCCTGAATTGAGCTTTTTTGAAGGCACAAACACAGAAAATTGGAAACCTTTTGCAGCACATACGGCCAAAGTCATTGGGATTTTTGAGCCCCGGTTAAAAAATATTTCTATGAGGATAAAAGGCGTCGATAAGCAAAAACAATTCCTGGATGTAGATATTGCTGCAGATATCATGACGGGCCAATTCCAAGAAGAAGTCACCTTTTCTATGAAAATGAGAGCAACTTAAGGTTTCTCGTAACGGCAGCGCGTATAAATAACATGGCTTGTAAATGTCACCATCACACCCGCAAAAAGAAATTCAAGTGCAATGAAAATAATATCAAAAAGTATCGAAAAGAAACCCAAATCCACCCGCATCAAAGCCACACCCACAACAACGCACGTATGAAAAAGGAGAATGGACATATACCCAAACAAAAGCTGAAGATGAATAGGTAGGACGATCCCTTTTACAAAACCGATCGTACGGTTATCATCGAATCCCATAGCAATAAGCCCCAAAAAGACAAAAACAAAAGGCATAAACCAAAAAGAAGCACCTGTCATCAATAAACCCGCAAGAGAAAGCCCCGCCACACCGAAACGCGCAGCAACAAAAGTGATCCCAAGACCTATAAGGAGCGCCACCATCATCATAAAAAGAGAATAAAAAAGAAAAATGCCTTCGCGTTTTGAAAAACGCAGCAACGGTGACTGCTCTTGAAAAGCAAGACTACGATACCAAACAACGCTTACTCCGGTCATGGTGATAATAGATCCCAGCTGTCCCACAAAAGGGTGAATGCTATGGAAAATCACTGATAAAACAAACCATCCCATAGCGGCTCTAACATACCCAGCCGTAAAAGGTCGACTGAAAGCTTCTTTAAAGGACTCGCGCAATGAAAATGTGTCTGTATTCGCAAAAACATGGAGGCGAGCGCCATGGGGATTCGTTCTCAAAAACGGCATAAAGCTCTTAATAGCATGAATACTTTCTTGGAGTTTACCATAGGCCAAAAGAAGAAAGATATATGGCTTAGGAAAAGGTCTTAAGATATTTCAACTCTAAAAAACTTATCCCACAAGATAACAGATAATGCTACACTGCCCATTATTGTTTCGACGCTTTTATGCCTTTTCGTGTTTGAACGTTTCATAGCCTTTCGTTATCTACGATCCTCCCGTCAAGAAGGTTTTGTCTCAGTCATCGCTGGGTTTTCATTGCTTGGTATTGCTATTGGTGTTGCCACGTTGATTATTGTACTTTCTGTGATGAATGGATTTAGAGCAGAACTCCTTGGGCGTATTGTCGGTGTCAATGGTCATATATGGGTACTGCCTGCAACACCTACATTTGAAGCTATAGAAAAAACGTTGAACGCGATAAAATCGATTCCAGGCATCATGGAAGCCCAACCCACGGTGGAACGTCAGGCCGTACTGATGCACAAAGGGCAGGCACGCGGTCTCCAAATACATGGGATGCGTGTGGAGGATATTAAAAAACGCACCGTTGTTGCGGAAACGATTAAATTTGGAAATCTCAATGATTTGACAGAAGGCAAAGTGATTATCGGCAAGCGCTTAGCCGATGTGCTGCAACTCAATGTTCTTGATCGCATTACACTCCTGAATCCTGAGGGAAATCAAACAGCTTTTGGTACTCTACCCAAGCAAAAAAGTTTTGAAGTGGCCGCGATCTATGAGATTGGGATGAATGAGTATGATAAAAATGTTATCTTCATGCCCTTAGAATCAGCGCAGAACTTTTTCAAGATGCAAAATGACATATCGAACATTGAAGTTTTCATCGACAACATGGATTACGCTGTTTCTTACGCTGGATTAATTCAAACGAAGATAGGCGACCGTTATAAAACGCTTAACTGGCAGCACAGTAACTCACCTTTTTTCCAAGCTGTGGAAATTGAGCGCGACGTGATGTTTTTGATTCTTACGCTCATTATTCTTATCGCAGCATTTAATATCATTTCCAGTCTCATTATGCTGGTGAAGGATAAAAATAAAGACATAGCGATTTTACGCACCATGGGTGCTACGCATCATTCGATCCTCAGAATATTTTTCATCACAGGCGCAAGTATTGGTGTGATTGGCACTCTTCTTGGCGTTATTTTAGGAATAGGCTTCACCCTTCATATCGAAGAAATCCGCCAATCTCTTCAAAGTATCTTCGGGATTGATTTATTTAATGCAGAAATTTACCATCTCACTAAATTTCCGTCAAAGATGGATCTGCGCGAGGTTTTTATGGTGGTTAGTATGAGCCTTTTCCTCTCCTTCGCCGCCACTCTCTATCCCGCATGGAAAGCAGCACGCCTTAATCCCGTGGAGGCGCTGCGCCAATGAGTCAGAGTGAATATTGCTTAGAACTTTCCCGTGTGAAGCACGATTTCAAGCAAGGTGACGAAACCATCCACGTACTTAAGGGCGTTTGCCTAGCCATCCATCCCGGAGAGCTCGTTGCCCTTGTAGGCCCCAGTGGATCGGGAAAGAGTACACTTCTCCAAATCGCGGGCCTGTTAGAGAGCCCATCTTCTGGGACTGTACGCATGAATGACCTTGATGCAGGAAGTCTCAGCGACACGATGCGTACAGAACTACGCCGACTGTATGCGGGATTTGTGTATCAAGCCCACCATCTCTTGCCTGAGTTTTCAGCCATCGAGAACGTGATAATACCGCAGTTGATTGCAGGCACATCTAAAAAAAAAGCACGTTCTTATGCAGAAGAATTACTTGTAAAATTGAACCTCGGTCATCGCCTTAAACACCGCCCTTTCAAACTGTCAGGAGGCGAGCAACAACGCGTTGCCATCGCCCGTGCTCTGGCAAATAATCCCAAAATTCTCATTGCCGATGAGCCCACGGGTAATCTTGACCCCCACACCTCTGATCTTGTTTTTACAGAACTTAAGGCACTTGCAGAAGAAAAGAACGTCGCAGCTCTCATCGCCACACATAACATGGACCTGGCACGACAAATGACACGGCAAGTCCTCTTAAAAGAGGGGATCCTCATCGGTCATAGTACCCCTTCGATGTGAAAGAAAAAAACCCGCTCAATACAAGCGGGTTCGAGGGTAGAACAAACACATAAAAAACTAGTCTTTGTAGACGCGGTTGCTTTCAGCAATGCGAGCACTTTTACCCGTACGACCACGGAGATAGTACAACTTTGCACGGCAAACCTTACCCTTACGTACAAGCTCCACACGAATGTTAGGAGAATAGAGAGGAAATACGCGCTCCACACCTTCGCCGTAAGATATCTTGCGCACACGAAAAGAGGAGTTAAGGCCACGCATTTTGCGCCCCAACACCACGCCTTCGTAAGGCTGCACACGTTCACGATCACCTTCGATCACCTTCACATGAACACGGACTGTGTCACCGGCACGAAACAGTGGTATTTTCTTATTGTCTGTGAGTTTTGAAACTTGCTCTTGTTCGAGCTGCTGAAGAATATTCATGATTCACCTTTGTTCATTCTATAGCGCTCCCATAAATCAGGACGACGCTCCTTGGTTATACTTTCTGCTTGATCTTGGCGCCAAGCGGCGATTTTTTGATGATCGCCTGAAAGCAGGACATCAGGCACGATCTTATTATCCCAAGTGTGAGGCCGTGTGTAGTGCGGATATTCGAGTAATCCTTTAGAAAAACTTTCAAACGCATCAGAATCCTTATTGCCCATAACATTCGGCAAAATGCGCACGACACAGTCCAGCAAGGTTAAAGCCGCAACCTCCCCACCTGATAGAATATAATCCCCTATACTGACTTCTACAAGCCCCCATTTTTGAATCACCCGTTCGTCTATTGCCTCAAAGCGTCCACAAAGCATTGTAAGACCAGGGAGAGCCGCAAACGCTTGTGCGCTTTTTTGTGTAAACGGCCTCCCACGGGGACTCAGATAGATCATTTTGTTGGTAGGAGCTATCGCTTTGGCTCTTTGGAGCGCACCATCCAAGACATCTGGCCGCATCACCATACCTGGTCCACCGCCATAGGGCGTATCATCCACATTTTTGTGCTTGGATAATCCAAAATCACGGATATTAAGTGTATCCATGCGCCACTTCTCTTGCTCCAGCGCTTTACCTGCCAAAGAATAAGCAAGAGGGCCTGGAAATATATCAGGAAAGAGTGTCAGGACGATAGCATGAAAAGTCATAAAATGTCAGAGTAAGTGATTTTTTTCAATCACAATAATATTGTGATCCCGGCAAATATCTAAAACCGAATCCTCAATAAAAGCAATCTGCTTAAGCCCCCCCTCTTTTGCCTTGATCACAAGGATATCGCTCGCACCATAATTCTCGACAGTGGCGACCGTACCGATGACATTACCTTCGGCATCGTGCACCTCCATGCCGATAAGGTCGCGCACATAAAACGCATCATCTTGAAGAATCTTTGGCAACGCTGACTCATTAATGTAGAGCTTCGTTCCCCTTAAGGCTTCTGCTTTTGTGCGATCAGAAGTACTTTTCTCGCTCACCACAAGTGTATGACTGTTTTCAACACGAACTAGCGTGAAATGATAGGCTATGCCTTTCGTATCTGTAAGAGGACCGTACGAAAGAGCATCCTTGGGGTGCTCCGTGGTTGTCTTGAGCCTAAAATAACCACGCACCCCAAAGGGTGCGCCAATAGTTGCCACGTGGATTCTTTTATCCACCGTATCTCACGCCTGGGCAGCAGCAGCGGCTTTGGATGCTTCTTCTTTCATACGCTCTTGCGCTTTCTTCTTAGGCTGGGATTTTTGAGGATTGTTACCATATGCAGGCATAGGAATGATTCCAGCCTTACCCATGAAGTGTGCAACACGATCTGTCGCTTGCGCACCAACACTTACCCAGTACTTTAAACGCTCAGTATCGAGCACAAGGCGCTCCGCATTATCGGAGGAAAGAATGGGGTTGTAAGATCCCACACGTTCAATAAACCGACCATCACGCGGAGCTGACGCTTCTGCCACAACAATACGGTAAAACGGGCGCTTTTTCGAACCACCACGCGCAAGGCGAATTTTAAGGGCCATGAACTTTTCTCTTTGATTAAGCTTTTATGCACACTTATAGATGAAAACGTGTGTAAGTTTCAAGAAAATTGTTTCGTCTTCCGTGATTATTCCCGCCACTCAACAATTTAATAAGGTACCGAGGAACGGTTTAGTAAAAACTGAAAAAAGAGTCTATCTCCCTCTCTTTATATTGCTTTGCATGCTTATCCAAGGTAAAAAGGTAAAACTCGTTTAAAACAAGCAAAAGCAACATTTTTGAAAGGTAAAGGATAAAAAGAACTCAATGCCTAAGATTATTTTTATAACACCTCAAGGGGAGCGCGTTGAGGTGAGTGCCCCTGTGGGCTTGTCTGTTTTAGAGATTGCCCATGAAAACAACATTGACCTTGAAGGAGCTTGTGAGGGATCGCTAGCATGTTCCACCTGCCATGTTGTTGTGGATCAGGAATGGTATGATCTTTTGCCATCCGCCAGCGAAGATGAAGAAGATATGCTCGATCTTGCTTTTGGATTAACCCATACCTCGCGTTTGGGTTGTCAAATTATTATGGCCGATGAACTTGATGGCCTTATTCTAAGGCTTCCCTCAGCCACACGTAATATGATGGTTTGAAAATCAGTGCTTTGGACAGATAGTCGCGCAATTGCCATGAAGCTTGAAGACAAGCACAGTGACGTGGATGTTTTGTCCGTGCGTTTTATGGATTTACGGCGTTATGTGCTTGACCTTGAGGGCTTTGAAGATGACCCGCACAGGTGCAATGAAAAAATACTTGAAGCTATCCAAATGGCATGGCTTGATGAGCGCAATGCGTAATGCGGTGGAATCAGTAAGGTTTCAAAAATCCAGCTCTGCGTAGTGGTTCGTGGGTGCAATGCCAGGTAATCTATCGCTTAGAATACTTCTGAAACTTGGGCGTGATTTAAGACACGCATACCAATCACGTACGATCTCGTGCTTGTCCCACGGTACGTCGCCTAAGTAATCCAAAGATGATAGGTGCGCTGCGGCCGTAAGGTCCACAATCGTAAACGTTTCACCTGCTAACCAACGACGTCTGTCAATCAACCATGCCATATAGTCCATGTGATGGTGAATGGCTTGTTTGGCGCTTCGCAACGCGCCAGAGTCTGGCCCCCTGCTTCCATCCATATACCGCTTTATTGTTTTTTCCAAAACAAGAGGGAGTGTCACATCACAAGCCATTTTATCATCAAACCAAGCAAGCAACCGCCTCGCTTCTGCTTTTCCTGCGAGACTTTCAGGAAAAAGAGGGGCTTCGGGGTACGTTTCCTCAAGGTACTCTGTAAGAGCATAGTTCGAAGCAATAACTGTTCCATTGAGATCGATCAGAACAGGCGTTTTGTTTTCTGGATTAAGCTTTAAAAATTCGGGACGCATGTCCCACAACGGCTCAAAAACAAGAGAGAAATCAAGCTTCTTTTCATGAAGACAAAGGCGAATTTTGCGTGAATAAGGGCAGAGCCAGTGATGATAAAGTTTACGCATTGAAAAAAGAACCTGTTTTATCTACAGTTTGGAAAAAGTTAAACACGCAGTAATTAAAAATGTTTGAGGTTTTAGTCCTGAGTTTAATCCAAGGATTAACAGAATTTTTACCTGTGTCATCCAGCGGACACCTCATTCTATTACCATCCCTTATCGGTTGGCAAGATCATAGCTTAGAAATTGATGGTATCCTCCACTTGGGTACCTTATGCTCTGTGGTTTGCTATTTCTTTTCAGAGATCAAACAAATGGTTGTGGGGTTTTTGCTCTACTATTTAAAGATTGGTCCTAAGGAAGGGAGATCCTCACACTCAGCTTATGCAAAGCTTGGGATGACCCTTATCGTGGCAACACTTCCGGTCGTTATCATAGGATTTGTTCTTAAGCGTGTTGGCCTTGACGTTGTACGATCCCCCTCTATCAATGCGCTGATGCTGAGTATGGGAGGAATGGCATTATACGGCGCAGACCGCATCTCAACGAGTCATCGTTCTCTTTTAGATATGACGTTTACACGTGCTTTTGCAATTGGGCTTCTTCAGAGTGTATCCCTTGTACCAGGCAGCAGCCGTTCTGGTATGTGCCTCACAGCAGCACGATTTTTGGGTTTTGATCGCGTTAGCGCCACCCAGTATGCTTTTTTACTCTCCATTCCTGCTATTTTAGGAGCTTTTACCCTTATCTTTTTTGATGCTTACCATGACGGTATTCAAATGTCTTATAGCACGCTTGGTGCATACTTTTGTCTTTCGTTTCTCTTTGGCTTAGGTGCGATCCACTTCATGTTAAAATTTGTCCAGCACAAAAACAGTTTCTTTATCTTTATGATCTATCGCATTGTTTTGGGAGGCGCCATCTTTCTCCTCATGTAAGAAAAAGGGGTGGAAAACCCCATCAAGGCTTACCGCTACATCCTATCTTTGCATGCGCGGGTCCCTTATCCTTATCACGCTTGTAACTTCAACACTTGCTTTTGAAGGGCAACAAGCTCAGCAATCCCCTTTTCAGCTAAAGTGAGCATCCGTTGGAATGCGTCATTGGAAAAAGCCTTTTTTTCTGCGCACGCCTGAACTTCTACGATGTTGCCAGTCCCTGTAAGGATGAAATTGGCATCGACCTCGGCATTGGAATCCTCAAAATAATTCAAATCAAGGAGAGATTCACCGCCAAGCATACCACAGGAAATCGCAGCCACTTGATCGATGATCGGAAATTCCTTAATGAGTTTTTGCGCAAGGAGCTTTTGAGCAGCCTGATACATCGCCACGTAAGCTCCTGTGATGCTCGCTGTACGTGTTCCCCCATCTGCTTGGAGAACATCACAATCGATCTTAATCACGCGCTCACCCAACTTTTTCAAATCAAGCACTGTCCGAAGAGACCTCCCAATGAGGCGCTGGATCTCTTGAGTTCGGCCTGTTTGTTTGCCTTTCACAGCTTCACGATCCATACGCTGTTGTGTTGAGCATGGAAGCATACCGTACTCCGCTGTAATCCACCCTGTACCAGAATTGCGCAAGAAGGGTGGTACCTTTTCCTCAACACTAGCTGTACACAACACATGGGTGTCGCCAAATTTAACAAAACAAGAGGCAAAGGCAAATTTAGCAAAGCCAGGACCCAAAAAAACAGGGCGCAGATCCCCCGCTTGTCTTTTATCAGCGCGCATGAAAAAATAGTATTACTTGTTGATATTCTGCCTTCATTTACGACATAAAAGAAGGGAAAAATAAAGGGATTTTGAATGGCATTTGCAGATTTAAATAAACGGTCGCTCGATATTTTTAGAAGCCTTGTAGATGCGTATATTGAGACAGGAGAACCCATTGGGTCACGGACTATTTCAAAACGCATGGAGGAATCTCTTTCCCCGGCCACCATACGCAATATTATGGCGGATTTGGAGGACGCAGGACTTTTATACGCCCCCCATACTTCAGCAGGGCGTCTTCCAACAGACGCGGGGTTGCAGTTCTTTGTTCATGGCTTGCTAGAAATTGGGGATATTAGTGAAGGAGACCGAACAAAGATCCAGCAAGCTTGTCATATGTCCGGCAAAAACATCGAGGATATTTTAGAAAAAGCGACGGTGCTTCTTTCCGGTTTGTCCAATTACGCAGGCGTTGTTCTTGCGCCTAAAATAGAAAGCCCCCTAAAACAAATTGAGTTTGTTTACCTAGGAAATCAAAAAGCACTTGTCGTACTTATCACAGAAGATAGCGTCGTTGAAAACCGGATCGTTGACCTTGAAACACCTCTGCCATCATCCACGTTTACTGAAGCAAGCAACTACCTAACAGCGAAGCTTGCTGGAAAGACTCTGAGCGAAGCTAAATACCTTATTGAGCGAGAATTAGCCCACTACCAAGCCCAGCTGGATACACTCACATCAAAGATTGTGCAAGAAGGTCTGGCCGTGTGGTCGGGCAGTGATAAGGGGCGCAGTCTCATCGTCAAAGGACAGAGTAATCTTTTGCAAAATGTAACCATGTTAGAGGAAATTGATCGCATCCGTGGTCTGTTTGATATATTAGAGGCAAAGGAAAATTTTATTAGTCTTCTCGACGCTGCTATTGGAGCCGAAGGAGTGCAAATTTTTGTTGGTTCCGAACATCCCCTTTTTAAACTCTCTGGCTGCTCCTTAGTGGTGGCTCCCTATACAAATGCGCAACAGCACATCATCGGGGCCATTGGTGTCATTGGGCCTACACGTATGAATTATGGTAAAGTCATTCCGCTAGTTGACTATACTTCCAAAGTTGTAGGAAAATTGTTGGAGAGTGGCCAGTCATAGACGCATAGACGGAGGAGTTCTTTGGTGAGACGCTTACGATTTTTCTCGAGACTAAGAGCGGTTTTTTTCAGTCTAGGCCTTGCAACAAGCTTTAGCAGTGATGATCTTGGTGATAATTCCTCTACAACGACAACAATAAGCCCAACTTCTAAGTTTAAACCCCGTAAATATATATTGAAAGCGGAACATGGCTTTCCCGCTCTCCCTGTCAAGGACGATACAGGACGACTCAATGTTTCTCGTTCTTTTACCACCCAAAAACAAACTCCCCTTTTCAACCTTTCCTACACAGATGATGACGGCGACAACCGTCATCTTATCTTTCCTTTTTATGCCTCTTACTTAGGCGGTATATACGACTCATATATACTTTGCTTGGAAGGTTCGCTCTCCATAGAATGCACTCCTTTATACTCTGCGGAAAAGAATTCCCTTATTTTAATTAAAGAAGAACACAAAAAAGGTATATCCCACTTTTACATATCTACAGACAAGGAAAATTTCTACGGTAATGATTCTCCCATCCAAAATAAGTTCGTTCTTGTTTTTAAGAATGTACCTGACACTCGTTTCGCTCTTGCCGGAGAGGAACTTATATACGGGATTCTCTCAACCCCTAAATATGTGGCAGAGGTTGCTCCTACGTTCAAAGCTATTTTTGGTGCATGGAATCAACATGGTATAGTGATCTTCGGTAAGGAGGGCAAGAGTGATCGCCCTGCATCCTTTTCATGTTATTGTGCTACACCACAATCTCGTACTTTCTACCTTTATGCTAAGAGGGAAAAGTCAAAACCTTATAAACATCACCACATTTTTTCCGCGCTCATTGAAAGGACGGAGGAAGGAATTGCATTCTTTCCACAAGCTAACACTATCAACATAGGATGCCTTAGGTATTTGAAAAAAGAAACTAAAGAGGACGCTCACCATCTCCTGGACTACAGTATCGTCAAGATTTCTAATGTCAGTCGTTATAAACATAAGAATATTAAAAATAGATCAAAAGCCACAAAAGAATTCTTGGAATATCTTTCGTGGGTTTTAGACTCCCAAAAAAGCTTTGGCATAAAGTTTAATGGTCTTCCAGCTTCTTTGCTGGATGAGGTCCAGATTGACACTTTTTTAGAAAGATCTATACCTCTTGTCCCGTCACGCAAAAAACAAGATGAATTTCTTTTAAGTGTTCTGTCATTGCAAGGAAAAAAGCTGCGGCGGTGGCCAGGAGATGTGATCTTTAAAAATTAAATAATAGAGAGGGCTCATCCATCCTTAAAAGGAAGATTTCCTACAGCTCACAAAAGACTCGGTCAAAAACAAATTGGGAGGGCGTGGCGCACTGCAGCCCGCTCTTGTCTTACGCCTGAGCTTTAGCTTATAAGTGATTCAGAGTGACTATAATTTTGGAGATACACATGATTGGCAAGGAAAGAGAAGAGCGTGACACAGAAGTTTCTGAAGCTCCCCAACCGAAAGTAAACTGGGAAGAGGAAGCTGCAAGATTTAAAGATCACTGGATGCGTGCTCTTGCAGAGGCAGAGAACGCCCGCAAGCGTGCGTCGAAAGATTATGACGACGCACTTAAATACGGCGTGACAAAGCTCGCGCAAGACGTGTTGTCTATTGCCGATAATATGAAACGCGCCTTAGAAAGCTGTCCTGAGAGTATTCCAAACGATCTTGAAGGACTTATCGGCGGAATAAAACTGATTGAAGGAGAAATCAAATCTATTTTTGATCGCCATGGCATCAAAGAACTGAATCCTTTGGGTGAGGCTTTTGACCCGCACTTTCATCAGGCTATGTTTGACGTACAAGCATCAGAAAATCTTTCCCCAGGAACTGTGGGTCAAGTACTTCAGGTCGGATACGTTATTCACGATCGCTTGCTACGCCCTGCTCTTGTTGCGGTGGTTCGAACGGAACCAAAGGTGAATGTACACGCCTAAAACACTCAAACCTCATTAAACCTTCGCACTTGATTTTCCATGCGATTCATTTTACATTGTTAGCAGTCGGCGATGATGACTGCTAATTTTTAAGATCGTGGAAGGAAAGACGAAGATGTCACGTGTGATTGGTATTGACTTAGGAACAACAAACTCCTGTGTTGCGGTGATGGACGGCGGTAGCGCCAAAGTGATTGAAAATAGTGAGGGGGCACGCACAACCCCCTCCATGGTGGCGTTTACAGAGTCGGGAGAGCGTCTTGTGGGGCAAGCTTCCAAGCGCCAGGCAGTCACGAACCCTGAAAATACGCTCTTTGCCATTAAGCGTTTGATTGGGCGAACATTTAGCGACCCGATGACGCAAAAGGACATGGGGCTTGTCCCTTATAAAATCGTCAAGGCGAAGAATGGCGATGCGTGGGTCCATTCCCGGGACGATGATTATAGTCCAAGCCAGATCAGCGCTTTCATCTTGCAAAAAATGAAAGAAACCGCTGAATCTTACCTAGGTGAGACGGTAACACAGGCGGTGATTACAGTTCCTGCCTATTTCAATGATGCACAACGTCAAGCGACTAAAGATGCGGGTAAGATTGCAGGCTTGGAAGTGCTCCGTATTATCAACGAACCGACAGCTGCTGCCCTTGCCTATGGTCTCGAAAAGAAGGGATCGGGTACCGTTGCTGTCTATGACCTTGGCGGCGGTACGTTTGACGTGTCGATTCTCGAGATTGGTGACGGTGTGTTTGAGGTCAAGTCCACAAACGGTGATACCTTCCTGGGTGGCGAAGACTTTGACGCACGCATCATGGACTTTTTGGCGGACGAGTTTAAGAAAGAGCAAGGGATTGACCTGCGTCAAGATAAACTCGCCTTGCAACGACTTAAAGAGGCCGCTGAGAAAGCTAAGATTGAACTTTCATCCTCCATGCAAACGGAGATTAACCTGCCCTTTATTACGGCGGATGCTACAGGGCCCAAGCACCTGAATATTAAACTGACGCGGGCTAAGCTTGAAAGTCTCGTTGATGACCTTATCCAGCGGACTATTGAGCCCTGTAAAGCTGCCCTTCGCGACGCAGGCCTATCTGCAAGTCAGGTTGAGGAAGTCATTCTCGTAGGCGGTATGACACGTATGCCAAAAGTGATAGAGGCTGTGAAAAACTTTTTTGGCCGCGAGCCTCACCGGGGTGTGAATCCTGATGAAGTTGTGGCCATCGGTGCAGCGATTCAAGGTGGTGTGTTGCGCGGTGATGTGAAAGATGTCCTCCTCCTGGATGTGACACCTCTCTCCTTGGGTATTGAGACGCTGGGCGGTGTGTTTACGCGCCTTATTGACCGCAATACCACTATTCCAACGAAGAAAAGCCAGATCTTTTCAACGGCGGATGACAACCAAACGGCTGTAACGATTCGTGTTTTCCAAGGAGAACGGGAGATGGCAGTGGATAACAAACTCCTCGGTCAATTTGATCTTGTGGGTATTACGCCTGCACCTCGGGGTATGCCTCAAGTCGAGGTAACGTTCGATATCGACGCTAATGGTATTGTCCAGGTTTCCGCAAAGGACAAAGCTACAGGAAAAGAACATCAAATTCGCATCCAGGCCTCAGGTGGGCTCTCAGAGGCTGATATTGAGAAAATGGTGAAAGAGGCAGAAGCTAACGCTGATGCAGACAAAAAGCGCAAAGAGCTGGTAGAAGCCCGCAATCACGCAGAAAGCCTTACCCATCAAACAGAGAAGTCTCTCAAGGAGCATAAAGATAAATTACCGGAAGCTGATGTTACAGCCATTGAAAATGCTATTAAGGACGTACGTGATACCCTAACGTCAGAGGATCCTGAGACCTTGAAAGCTAAGACGGATACCTTAATGCAAGCTGCTATGAAGATGGGGGAGCATATGTATAAGGCGTCCCAGGAAGCAGCAGCCCATACCGGGGAATACAGCTCAGCTGAGACGTCGAGTCAATCTTCTTCTCACAGCGGCCCTCAAGAAGGCACCATTGTCGATGCGGAATACAAAGATGTCGATGACAAGAAGCGCAATAATGCTTAATCTTGGGTATTAAATCTTTAAAATGCACTCAAACAAACACCGTGGGTCTGGCCCCTAGTGTTTTTTAAATAGAGCAGTGAAATTATGAGTAAAGAAGATTACTACGCCCTTTTAGGGCTAACAAAAAACGCCAGTGCAGACGACTTGAAAAAGGCGTACCGCAAGCTCGCCATGAAATACCACCCAGATAAGAACCCAGGTGATAAGGAAGCAGAGAGGAAGTTTAAAGAAATCAACGAAGCCTACGACGTTCTCAAAGATCCTGATAAAAAAGCAGCCTATGATCGCTATGGTCATGCTGCCTTTGAGCAAGGACATGGTGCCAGCACCGGAGGAGGCTTTAATCCCGGTGGTTTTGGCGCAGGTGGATTCGACTTTTCAGGCGGATTTAGCGGCACCCATTTTGCTGACATTATTGATGAAGTGTTTGGTGAATTTTCAGGACATGGCCGTAAAGGTCAACAGCGCGAAACAACTCTACGCGGTAACGACATTCGTTATAATCTGGAAATTACATTAGAGGAAGCCTTTAAAGGATTAAATTCAACATTACGATTTTCAGCGCTCAGCCAATGTACCAGCTGCAAAGGGTCTGGCGCTGAGGGCGGTGCTGCGCCCAGCCAATGCAAAGCCTGTCATGGACGAGGGAAACTACGTTTTCAACAAGGGTTTTTCACCATCGAGCGCACCTGTTCCACGTGTCAAGGGTCAGGTCAATCCATTGACAAACCCTGTCGCCCTTGCGCAACCACAGGCCGTACCAAAAAAGAACGCAAACTAGAGGTCAAAGTTCCCGCAGGTGTAGATGAAGGAACACGCATTCGCTTGGGTGGTGAGGGGGAAGCCGGCACCCGTGGCGGACCTTCAGGAGATCTCTATGTCTTTATCCACATCAAACCCCACCGTTTTTTCAAGCGGAGCGAACATGACATCTCTTGCAAAGTTCCCATTCCCATGACAACGGCAGCTCTGGGTGGGGAAATTGATGTTCCTTCCATTGATGGTGCTGCTGTTAAGATCAAAATCCCTGCTGGAACCCAAAGTGGACACCAATTCCGCCTCAAAGGCAAAGGTATGACTATCCTACGATCCAACACACATGGCGACATGTACGTCGAAGCGGTTGTTGAAACGCCTGTGAACCTAAGCAAAAAACAAAAAGACATTCTCGAAGAGTTTGAAAAAGCCGACAAGGATCATTCCTCTAGCCCACAATCCGCAGGATTTTTCGGTAAGGTCAAAGAATTCTTCGATGATTTAGGGGGAAACAGTTCGAGGGATAAAGGAAAAAGCAAGTAGAGATCATTTTCTCGTTTGCCTTTGTTTTCCTTAGCTTCTCTTCTCGCTCAAGGGGTGGTCTGTTCTAAAAAACATTGCCCCTTGCAGGTCTGAATTGCTAAAACTTTATTAATATTTTCCCATCATACTTGTTTAGAGAAACAAGTACTTGGTTGTATTCGATGAAATCGCCTGACGTCAAATCCTCTCTTCTCTCTGCCGATGACATAGGCATCCCTGATTTTGAACCCGCTGACTTATCATCAAAAACCCGAAGAAATTATAGCCTTTTTGATCTGTCATCCCATGCCCGTGCTAAGGATGCTATCGCTTTTGGTCTTAAGGTAAGAGACAGCGGCTTCCATGTCTTTGTGGTTGGGGAAGACCGCAGCGGGCGTATGGCTGCCACCTTGGACTATCTCAATAACCATATTCAAAAGCTCCCTCCCCCCTCCGATTGGATTTATTTGAATAATTTTAAGCACCCTCATAAACCCATTCCTTCTGAACTTCCCAATGGCATGGGATGCAAGCTCTATAAAGCCATGAAAGAGCATGTTAGAAACCTTGAAACAATATTAAAAAAGACATTCGCAAGCCCTTCCTACCTCAAGCAGATTGACAAGATTAGATATCAACTAGACCAACAAACCAATGAGGATTTAGATCGCATAAAAACCTTCGCAAAAAGCTTGGCCTTTGACATAACTCAAACATCTGAAGGCTTTCAAATCCAAGAAATAACGGAGCAAGAGTCCTTATCCAATGCAGCAAATAAAACGAATCATAAAAAAAGACGCGATGCACAGATTGCCCAAATCAAAGATCAACTGAATCGCTTAACACTCAATGTTAATTTGACGAGTCGTCATATCCTTAAACAAATTAAAATTCTTCAAGAAACACTCGCCAAGAATGCAACCAAAGCACTGTGGCAAAAGCTAAGAAACGACTACACAAAATACCTCGGTGAATGGATCGATGATTTCGATGCGGACGTTTTGGAAAACATTGATCTCTTCTTAGAGGACGAAGATAACCAAACTAAAAACCATTTTGAACGATATGAAGTGAATCTTTTTATTGATAACCAAAAACACAAACATCCTCGTGTTTTTCTCGAATCCATGCCAACGTACGAAAATATGTTTGGAAGCATTAAAAATCGTGTCTCACAAGCCGGTACCTATGAGACAAACTTTACAATGATACGACCAGGCTCGCTGCATAAGGCTAATGGGGGTATTCTTGTCATTCGCGCAGAATCTCTTGTGAAAGATCCAGATGTCTGGGATCATCTTAAAGCAGCTTTGCGTGATAAATGCATCCGCATTCGCGAGCACCAAAGTGACCATATACCCTCATCTCCCCTGATTGATGCACCAGCACCTAAGGCTATTACGCTGGATATTCAAGTATTTATCATTGGTCAACCACTTTGGTACTACTCTTTTTTCTTTAGTGATCCAGATTTTCGGATTCATTTTAAAATTAAAGCAGATATTGACCCTGATCTCGACATAACACCTTCAAATATTTTAGTTTACTCAACACTTGTAAAACAAACAGCAGAAGATAGTCACTGTTTCAAAATCACACCTGAAGCTGTGCACTATCTGACGCGCTGTAGTGCACGGTGGGCCTCTGATCGGGAGAAATTTTCAGGTCGTTTTGAACTTATAGGGGATGTTATTGCTGAAGCGACAGCGTTTGCTAAGGACGAAAAGTCTGAGCTTATTGAGAAAAGTCATATTCGTAAAACGCTTATCGGTCGGCGTATGCGCAATGCACGTATAGAGGATAGAGCCTACGCAGACATTTTGAATGGTACGATCCTCATTGACACAGAGGGGTCAACGATTGGTCAGGTAAACAGTTTGACTGTACTTAGCAGTGGTGACCATGAGTTTGGTCTCCCTAGCCGTATTTCAGCACGGACATTTGCGGGTGAGCGGGGTGTTATTAATATCGAGCGCCTGACCGATATGGCAGGCCCTATCCAGCAAAAGGGTACTTTTATCCTCGATGGCTTTTTGAATAGCCAATTTGCGCAAAAATTTCCCATTGCCTTTTCCTGTTCCCTCACTTTTGAACAAAACTATAATGATGTCGAGGGAGACAGTGCCTCACTCGCTGAATTATGTGCTATTTTATCTTCTCTTTCTGATATCCCTTTACGCCAAGACCTTGCCATAACAGGCTCAGTGAATCAATTCGGCGTTGCCCAAGCGGTGGGAGGCATTCATCACAAGGTCGAAGGATTCTTTGAAATATGCAAGAGGCGCGGATTTACAAGCACGCAGGGTGTCATTATTCCCACATCCAATGCAAGGAATCTCACAGTGAAAGACGAGGTTGTCGAAGCAGTCCGAGATCATCTCTTCCACATTTACACTGTCTCCAACGTCTTTGAAGCTCTTAATATTCTCACAGGTATGTCCTCTCAAACACGCCATACATGGTTTGGCATTAAGCGAACAGGCGTCTTTGATCGCGCATACAAAAAGCTGCAAGGCTTCCATAAAACACTCTCCTGCCCATCATGAAGCTTTTCAAGATGGGGGGACAATGAGCTAGAAGTGGATCGCGCGTCCTTCTGAGGAGAGTGCTGCCTCATGGAGCATCTCAGACAGTGTTGGATGTGGGAAAATCGCATGGATAAGATCCTCTTCTGTGGCCTCTAAAGCTTTACAAAGTGCCAGAGAATGCACAAGCTCGGTCACCTCAGCACCTATCATGTGCGCTCCTAAAAGTTCCCCCGTCTTTTTTAAAAAAATAAGTTTCACAAGCCCAGCTTCTTCACCCAGAGCAAGCGCTTTTCCATTGGCTTTAAAAGGAAAACGGCCGATTTTAATATCATCCCCCTGAGCTTTCGCATATTCTTTCGCTTTCTCCTCCGAAAATCCGATACTCGCCACCTGTGGTAAACTATACGTGCAGCCAGGAATATTTTCCTTCTTTAAAGGCTTTGTTTGAAGGCCCGCAAGGGTCTCAGCAGCGAGAACCCCCTCATGACTTCCTTTGTGGGCTAACCATGGTGCCCCAACCACATCCCCAAC